>DATMJF010000312.1:0-8077 GCA_035554455.1 Rummeliibacillus sp. | reverse complement strand
TCATAATTCAATGTTTAACCTAAAACACGAACATATACTTTTGACTAAACTTGTTTTACTCTATATCCTATGGGATATTTTAATGTAGCGAAAGACGGCGACTCCTGCGGGAAAAGCAAGCCAATCAAGACCCCGCACGAACGTAGTGAGGAGGAGGCTTGATGCTTGCCCGCGGAATGCGTCCGTCTGTAGCGGGAATGAAGAGCTTATCGTTTATTCAAATCATGCAAATAATGGTCGTATTTTTATACTGAAAAAATAATTATGAAATTGATTCAAATTTAAGACTTTAATTATCAAGAACGCAAATACAATTTGAAAAGTCGCAAGTAAGTGGAGTGAAATCGCAAGTAAATCATCGAAAGTCGCAAGTAAAAGTATGCAGTTCGCAAGTAACTTATTTTAATAAATTAAAAAAACCTATGAAAATAAATGTCGAACAAAATATAAATTTCTATCTCACCATCAAGAATCATCCATAAACCTATAGAATTTCTTTTTGTTCCTTACTGCTTATTTCAAATACGGACGGACTTTTTCTTCCTGAATAATTTCAATCGCATACCCCATAGCTTGTAGATGTTCAGCTTTATTGAGCTTCGAACTTTTCTGACCTAATTCAGCTTTAGACCAGCTACTATTACTAACAACGAGAATATCTGTCTGTTTTGTTACGGAGTTGCTGAACATCCCTCCAATCGCACGAATTTTTTTTGCAGCCATCGATCTTGTTAAAGCTTCAAGTCCACCTGTAAAGACAATATTTTTACCTTGGAAATACGAAGGTGATGTAATCATAGTATCTTTAGGCGAACTCTTTTTTGTAGGATTGGTTAATTCAAGCAGAGAAAATCCTTCAAAATTTTTTTCAAAGCTCAAAACAAGGTGAGCAATGATTTCAGCTCGTTCATATTCTAGCGGGATGCCAAATAGATGTGCAAGAGTGGGTAATGAAAAATGGCGTTCGTCTGTCATTTTATTTTTGGCAAATTGAAGGGTACAACCAAATTTGCAGTACGGAACAAGTTGATCAATAGACATACAGGATTCTTCTAAAACTGATTTGTCAAAATCGCTATAGTATCCGATGACTATTTGATTTGTCAGCCAATCATTTAATACTGGATAAAATTCGTCAAATGTTGGTGAAAGTTGGACCATATCTTCCGTAATACCGTGCTGTGATATATGAAATTCGTCAAATGTTTGCTTGGGGTTAATATATGAGAAAAGTGAATCGACAATCTTATTTTCTATGACTTTGACAAGCCCAATTGAACAAATACTATCTCGCCACTGATTTGCTGTTTCAATCTCTAATGCAATAAAATCCAAATGTCTTCCTCCTGAAAATCTATACTACATTTATTATATCAGTATACTCAATTAATTGAAGGTGCATTTCTCTTTAGAAAATAACATATACAAAAGTAATAAGGAATTAATCCTAGATTATTCATAATAGACTTCTCCAATGGTAAATGAAGTTGAAATGATTAAATTTACTTTAGTAAATAATCCAGGGGAATGCTAGACGCTCTGTTTTTTTACAAGTTGTTAAGCATAAATTAAACTATTAAATAGTGAGACAAATTAAAGAGGTGTTTATATGACATATCAAGAGGCATTTGAAAAGTGGCAGAAAACAAAAGAGCTTCCAGAAGATTTAAGATTGGATTTACATAAAATGGTTAATGGTGAGTCTAAAAAAGAAGATGCTTTTGGTAAGACTTTATCTTTTGGAACAGGTGGAATGCGTGCAGAAATGGGCGCAGGTACAAATCGCTTAAACCTTTTTACCATTCGAAAAGCAACAAAAGGGATTGCTGATTATATTCAAGCTTTTGGTCAAGAAAAAGCAAATCAAGGAGTAGTGATATCTTTTGATAGTCGTCGAATGTCCAAAGAATTTGCAATTGAAACAGCTACAACACTTGCACAGAATGGTATAAAAACGTATTTATATAAAGATTGCCGTACAACACCACAGTTATCTTTTTCTGTTAGAAAACTTCAAACGTTTATGGGTGTGATGATTACAGCTAGCCACAATCCTCCAGAATATAATGGCTATAAAGTGTACGGTGATGATGGAGCCCAATTGAATTTACAAGCGGCTAAAGAAGTAATATCATATGTAGAAAAAGTAGGGGACGAGCTTCAATTGCCAGCTGGGGATTTTGATGAACATGTAACAAGTGGTCACATTCAAATCATCACAAATGAAGTAGATGAAGACTATTTCCATGAGCTTTTAACAATTCCATTTGATACTTCACTTTTCAAATCAACAGATTTACAAGTTGTATTTTCGCCACTCCATGGTATTTCTGGATACACTGTTCAACAAATTTTCGAGAGATTACAATTCAAAGGATTAAATATTGTTCAGGAACAATTCAAGCCAAATGGTGAATTTCCAACTGTTGTTTCTGCAAATCCTGAAGAAAAATCTGCTTTCGAATACGCGATACGAGATGGACTGGAAATTCAAGCGGATTTGCTTCTTGCTATTGATCCGGATGGTGATCGATTAGGTGTGGCAGTCAAAGAGGGAGATTCGTATCAACTGTTGACGGGGAATCAAACTGGTGCAATCATGCTCTATTATGTACTCTCCCGTCTGGAGGAATTCAGTGTATTACCTGAAAATGGACGGATTGTAAAAACAATCGTTACCTCCGATTTTGGACAATCAATCGCCAATTATTTTGGTATCAGTACAGAAAATGTCTTAACAGGATTCAAATTCATAGGTGAAAAAATTGAAGAGTACAATAATACGGGTGAATATCAATTCCTTTTTGGATACGAAGAAAGTTACGGCTATTTATACAAAGCATTTGCCCGAGATAAAGATGCAAATCAAGCAATACTTATATTAACGGAAGCTGCTGCCTATTACAAAAAACAAGGCAAATCGCTTTTAGATATCTTACAAGTATTGTATAAAGAACATGGTTATTACAAAGAAACACTTGTATCTATTACAAAAAAAGGAATAGAAGGAGCAAAATTAATCAAAAATGCTTTAGCGGATCTTCGTGAACATCCTTTAGAAAAAATTGGTGAATTTCATGTTGTAAGTATTCAAGATTATTATACTCAAATGATTTCATATACTGATCATTCTCCTAGCGAGAAAATTACATTGCCAAAATCCAATGTATTAAAGTATATCTTGGAAGATGAATCTTGGGTTTGTGTTCGTCCAAGTGGAACAGAACCGAAAATCAAATACTATATTGGTGTAAAATGTGAATCTGAGGAAGTAGCAAATGAACAGCTTGGAAAATTAAAAAATGCAATGATTACTGTAATGGAGAGAAAATTAAGTTAATGTAGTTTGTTTAAGATTTTATTCCCTAAAGATTATATTTACTTAAAGTTTTTAGATATTACTGTAGATTTATAATAAAGTTGGATCATTTGTAACAAAGTTTGATTGCTTCTAAAAAAAGATTATTTATATTAAAGTTCGATAAAAATGGCGTACTAATCACATAATCATAAGCTGTTTTTACTTGTTATCTTAGATAAATATGAAGAATAGTTAGAATTTACCTTTAAATAAAGGGGCTAATAATTATGAAGAAAAATAATTTTCAAGTTTCCCTAAGAAAAGGAAATTTAGATGATGCAGAAACCTTGTTAGAAATTGAAAGGGAAGTTGTTTCAGAAAATGAATTTATGATTTCCGTTGTAGAAGAAACCGAAGAATCAACTGAGCAACAAAGAAGTTGGATACGGGAAGTTTTAGAGAATGAAAGAGAAACAATAATTGTTGCTGAAATGAAAGGAAAAGTTACCGGTTTTATTATTTTCCGTTCTAAAAATACCAAACGGCTTTCTCATACTGGTTATTTTACGACTATGATAAAGAAAGAATATCGGGATTTGGGTATTGGTAAACTCCTTATTAAAGAACTTTTAAAATGGGCAGAACAAAACACTTCAATTGAGAAAGTATGTTTAGGAGTTTTATCAACAAATCAGAGAGCAATTGCCTTATACAAAAGTGTAGGATTTGTAGAGGAAGGACGTAAAATTAAAGAAGTTAAGTTTAGCGAGGACTTATATGTCGATGACATTCTTATGTATAAATTGGTTTAACCCTTTTAAACTAACGGAAGGTTTTAATTGAATAAGGACCACAAAAATTATAAAAATGGAATATCAAATTACAAAAAAAGAAGCCATTTTGATCAATCTATTTTCAAAATGGTTTCTTTTTATTTGTAGTAAAACATAGTTTTATGCAGTATTTATAATCAAAGTTTTTACAAAGCTACAATTACGATTCAACTTAACAGTCTCTATATTCAATATTAAGCCCGCTAATCCCCGCTAATCAAAGAACTTCATAATTAGCGGGTTTAATACTGTACCGATATAGATTTACAGACTCAATATAACTATGTTTATTTTAATGGAGGATAGGATTAGGTATTTCAACAACATCACGTTCTGAAATATGAGGAGATTTTACGAATGATGCTTTAAGATGAAACCATAAGTGAATTAATTCAATCATATAAAAAACAGGCTGTTTTTGGAGATGAAGTTTTATTACATCAAGCAATAAAAAATGCTATTTTAAGCTTTGGCGGAATAGATGGATTATTTATTGAGAATACAGAAAAATTCATCAGGATTTGTTGTTAAATATCAATAATCTAATGGAAAAACAGCGGTTAAAGGGATTTATTTTAAGCCTAAATGGAGATACAAATCATCACATTAATGAAAAACTGTTTACGTCATTATCTTGTATCGAGATTAGAAATAGCGATTATTCCATCAATGGATTAAATATTTTATTAGGAAACAATTTTTAGAAGAAAGTATATTTTTATTAACTATCATATTTTAAATAAAAAAAGTAAACCGCTATCTGGTGTTTAATTGCAGAATAGCGGTTTTTGTTATATTAATCTGGTAATATTAAACTGGAATTCCTGAATATTAACTTTCTAATACTATTTTCTTTTAGAGGATGATGTTGAGGGAAGTTTGCAAAAAAGGGGAGACATAATGGTCCATATATTATACATAGAAGATGAAAGTGAAATTGGTAGTTGGGTAACAAAAGATTTAAAAGAAAGGGGCTATGATGTGACATGGCTGAAATCTGGAGAGAATGCTGAAGAATATATTGCAACTGTGGATATTGCTATTTTAGACATAATGCTTCCAGGGCTAGATGGTTTTTCTATTGGTAAACGTATGAAAAGGGAAATGCAGGATTTCCCCATTTTAATGCTTTCTGCACGTACAGCAGTAGAGGATAAAATAGAGGGTCTAAGTTTTGCAGATGACTATTTAACAAAGCCATTTCATCCAGATGAACTTGCTGCACGAATCGATGTACTGTTACGAAGATTCCAAAAGAATAATGATATTTTAGAAATTCATCATCTAAAAATCTATACACAAGATTTAAGAATCATTGATAAAAATAAAGAGGAAGAAATTCAATTAACAGGAAAACAATATTATTTATTTCAATACTTTATTCGCCATTTAAATCAGATCTTAACTAAAGAACAGCTTTATGAAGGGGTATGGGGAGAATCCTATATAGAAGGCGATAAAACACTAATGGTGCATATTCGCTATTTACGAGAAAAAATTGAAGAAGATCCAGGTAAGCCAATTATCATTGAAACAATTCGAGGAATTGGATACCGGGTGAAACAATGAAACAATTCTTTCGATCTTTATTAGCAAAATATATGTTGATTATATTGACGGCTATATTTATTGTTCAAATTGCTTATCTAGTAATCGCCTTATTTATTGTTAATATAGATCATCATATAGAAAATAGTAATAAAAAAGGCCCAGAAGTAGTTGAAGCAAATTGGCATAAAGCTGCAAATAATATTGAAAAAGATATAAATAAAAATATTCTCAGTCTTTTTGATAATTGGAAAGAGAAATATCCAGAAGCATCAATGTTTTGGATTGATCAGAACGGTGTTTTATCAGAAAAAGTAAATGTAAAACGTCAAATACCAAATAAATGGGATTCAGCATATACAGCAAAATTTATGAAAGAAAGTTATGCTAATGATCCATTTACAGTTATTGCGTTTGTAGGAAAAGACAATTCCCATGGTTTTGTTGTTTTACAAATTCCAAGAAAAACTTTTAATCCACCTATGGTAAAGGCAAATGAAAAATATGGCACAATGTTAAGTATTGTTATGTTGGCTATTATTATTCTTTTTATCGCTATTTCCTTCATCTTTTTCAGAGGCATTCGAAAAAGGTTGTTACATTTGCAAGATGCAATGACAATTCGGGATGTCGATCAACTCCCAATCGAAATTGATCTGAAAAAGAAAGATGAAATTGGTCAGCTAGAACAAACGTTTAATCAAATGGTTATTGAGTTAAGAGAAAGTAAACAGCGTGAAAAGAAAGAAGAGCAATTAAGAAGAGAATTAATCGCAAACCTTTCACATGATTTACGAACACCTTTAACGAAAATACGCGCACAAACTTATACAATTAGTAAGGAAGAGTTATCACAAGAAGGAAAAAATGCAGTAAAAGGATTAGAAAAATCTGTATTGAATATAGATCATTTAATTGAAAACTTAATGTCATATACATTATTAATGGCAAGTAAATATAATTTTGATCCTGTAAAAGTAGATATTGTTCGACAAGTTCGTGAATGTATAGCAAGTTGGTATCCCGTATTTGAAAAAGAAGGATTTACAATTGATGTGGAATTACAATCTTTTGACAATCATGAATGGCGTGTTGATCCAATTTGGTTAGAAAGAATATTAGATAATTTATTTCAAAATGTCCTTCGCCACGCCAAGGATGGATTATTTGTCAAAGTGAAAACCGTATCGACGACACAATATGATGCGATAGTCATTGCTGACCATGGAAAAGGTATGAACAACCAATCTAATGAAAAAGGAGCTGGAATTGGATTATCGATAGTAGATTTAATGATCAAAAATATGGATCTTGAATGGGATATTCAATCAACCATTGATGGTACAACGATTATTATTATGAATAACTACAAGATTAGGACATGATTTAATATGGTTGTTACTCAAAACTAGGACAGGAAGGAACCTTTAGATAAAGTCAAAGATAAAGTGTATGAGTAAAATGCGTAATTACTACTAGTTTTGTAAAAAATATTTTAAGAGGTGAAAATAAATGAAAAATGAAATTGATATAAAGTTAATTGAGGCCAATTCTGAAGATAAGAATATATTAGAAAATTTATTTCAGTATTACTTACATGATTTATCTGAGTATACGGAGAACCTTGGTTTAGAAAGTGATGGTAGGTTTGATATTACCGATATAGAACTTTTTATTACACAAGACAATTTACTTCCAATAAAGATTTTATTGAACAATGAAATAATTGGATTCATTTTCTTAATAAAAGGTAAAACAGTGGATTATGTTATCAATGATATGTTCATTTTAAGAAAGTTCCGTAGCAAAGGATTGGGAAAAGTAGTAACTAAAATTATTTTTGATCAATATAAAGGGTCATATGCGGTTATGCAATTAGTCAACAATAAACCAGCAATTACATTTTGGCATACTATATATCACAATTCTCAGATTGAATATGAAGAAAATGAAATGGTTTCAGGTGAAGATCTATGTCTAATACAAAAGTTTAAGGTATAACAGCTAAGAAATAAAAATTCTATCATGAACATTCACATACATTGTATGAATTAAATATTCTCTGTATATAGAGATGTTTTTTTCTATTGTTCATTTATTCCATCAACATATATTATTCAAGAAAAAGAGTGAAAAAGAATGGGAAGAATAGTCTGAAATTTAAAGGGTTTGGGAATAGGTAATCGGTTCCCAAACTTTTTTTACGTCTAAAATGTTCATTCGACTTTAATAATAAAATTTTGTGATGCAATTATTGTTGAAGTGGAATCAGCGAAAATTCTTTTTGCTCCAGGAGCAAGAAGAATTTTCTGCGACGAGTAATCGCAGGAGCAATCTTTACCTGCGGGAAAGCGAGCCAGAGAGACCCCACAGCGAGATTTTCTCTGCGACGAAG
>DATMJF010000311.1:0-2572 GCA_035554455.1 Rummeliibacillus sp. | reverse complement strand
GTTACTGGGATAACTTAAACGATGAATATAGCGACTATGAAAGAGATTATAATAAGAAGTATAGAAAGTAATAAAAAGGAGGAAACAAAAATGAAAGAAACAAGAGAAATTATTAAAGAATCTAGTAGCACCTACCTTTTGAATTTTTTGATTCATGGTAAAGACAACAAACAAATTAAAACTTTAATTCAAGAAGAACTATACAAAAGAGGAACATTAATAAAATAACAGGGGTCTTTTGACCCCTCTTAGGAGGAATTTTAAAATGAAAACTTTTTTCCAAAAGCGTGATGAACGGCAGGAAGAAGCAACTAAACAAATGATTAAAAACAAAGATTTAGTAGATGCATGGACAGATGACTCCACATTAAATCTAAAACCAGATGGAACAGTAACAATAACATATGATAATAAAAATATTCCTCAAAGAGTGTTTCCTAATTGTGTTATAGGTATTATGGAATTCTTTAAAAATTATAAGGAGGAAAACTAATATGATGTACGCTAAACAAACCATCGAAAACTTCACGGAAATGACAAACGAATTAAAAAAATATTTTGCCAACGAATTAGACAAATATGGATGGAAATTCAACTACAATTTAGAATATTTTGGAGATGTTCAATACTTCCTAATTACCAACAAATTCTCATCAGTAAAATTATCATACGACATGTCAACACGTTACATCAATCGAATTACTATTAATGACGTTGATGTTGAAAGAATCCTAAAACTAAAAGAGGGTCTGTAAAATGACCCTTTCCCTTATCATATCCCTTGTCTTTTTGTTCATTATGATCTTTCAGGAGGAATGGAAATAATGTTCGGTCTAGATTGGTTTTACGTAATAACTATTGTGATTTTTGTAGCGTTATTGTATATCGGAATGTGTTTATTAGAAAAACTTTTCAAGAAAAAATTAAAACCTCAACAACACTATATAGATAACGTAAACAGCTTAAATGTAACACCCGATGAATTTTACAAAGTGTTAAATTTTATGTTAATGTATGGAATTATTGATTTAGAGGACTACAACAAAATTCAATTAAAAGGACTACCCTTTACAGGATAGTCTTTTTTATTTGTTTTCACTTATGTTAGATGTTTATAATTAAACCGTTTGCAAATAGCGCTTTCCATTGAACCGTATTATCGTAAAATATAAGACTTACAACCCCTACCGAACTAACCTGTAAAACTGCGTTTATTGCTTGGTTAACACTTCCTACCACGTTACACGGGATACGTTGTGTGGTTTTTGGTGGGTTCGGAATAGTCCCTAGTGTGATACCACCTGTTTTTGTTGTATTAAAGGTTAATGAAAAACTAAGAAGAATTTTATTCCCGTCAACCAAGTATTTATAAAATGGCGCGTACCCTGTCGCTATATCAGATACTAATGCACTATCTAAAGGAAAATCAATCACTAAACCTTGGTTCAATGGTGGATTATAATACTTTTTATTTCTGACATACCCTTCATAGAGTGAACACCATGTTACAACAGCACTCCTATTTGTAGGTGTCCCAGATGGTGCGCCTATGGATAGCGTAATGGTATCTGTTTGGGTATCTTGTAAGTAAGAAAAACGAAAAGCAGTTATACCTTTATAGGGAAGTTGCCTTAAAAAGTCAGAAAAAATGGTTTGTCCATTAGCTTGGATGATAAAATAACAGCTATCTGTTGTTACATTCCCATTAATATAGAATGTATAGTAACGTCCTTTTTGTAGTTTTTTTGTTAGTTTATAACTCGCCACTGTAGATGTATTACTAACATTTTTAGGTATATCCCCATCAATAAGAATGTTATTGTCAGGAAATAAAAGGTCTACATCAGGAAAAGGTAGACGTGCAACCAATACCGCCTGTGTCATATATGTTGGGGTAGCATCATAATAAACCGTGGTAAAACCATTATCTAGTTCTAAAAGAGTATGAACGCCTTCATTCTTTTGGTGTAAATAAATGCCAACGTGGTCGATTTTCATAAACGCTTCATTGTGAAAATTAATTTGGTCTTGCGTATAATTTTCAGGGGTTGTATTAAAAGCGTCCCAACTAAAGAACACAATATCCCCAGGCTGTAGATTCGATACATCATCAAGAGGAATAAAGGTATATTCATTGTCATAACACCATTTCCCTATGTCATTCGCATAACGATTTTCATATCCATTCATATCGTGAAAAAACAATCTATCCCCTATATTCTCGGAATTTCCATTGTATCTAGAATTTTCATAGGTAATTCCATTCACTAATAAATGAGTAAAAGAACTACAGTCTATTTGATTTTTTCCACTTACTTGTTGAACACTACTATCATAAGCCGTATATTGATTCCCGTATACAAGTGTATCAATATGATTCAGATAAGTTTGTCCTACTTCAATCATACGGTTTATAATTCCGTTTGAATTTTGAAGACTGGATGCAAACTTTTCCTTTGACGTTTTTCCCGTTAAGTTTGTTTCTAAATTAACAATTCTATCCCACACATTATTTGTGTTAATCGTTGTAACAGGCGCTTGAGGAACACCAATTTTTACCATAATATCACCC
>DATMJF010000310.1:0-3461 GCA_035554455.1 Rummeliibacillus sp. | reverse complement strand
CCGCTTCAGTATCAGGGTGGCGTAAGCCATTGACAGTACACCGTGTAAACAGACAATGGTCACGATGAACTGAATTACATAATAACCATTGGAGCAGCAAAAAGCAAAAGGAGAAGTTAATTGAAAATAGATTATCATGCTAAGGCCATTGAATTATTAGAGAATATAGCCAATTCGGTTCATGAGCGTGACCCAAAGAACCCTAACCCTTTATGTTTCACAACTACAGAAATTAACCTCGTTAGACTTTGGCTGATGCATTTTGAAGGCGAGTGCGTCGGGGATTTTGTAGAATTTACTAAAAGGAACATGTAATGAAAAAGCCCAAGACGTGGAGAGAACTCTTGGGCTTCCGCATATACAACTTACTTAAGGATAAGTACATGAAAATAAATAAACCACTAGATAACTATAGCATGCTATTATTAATAAATAAAGTGATTTCAAGAGTTTATGAGAGTTAAATAGATTTTGGGCATCCTGCCCATTACCGCGCTTATTGCAAGTAAGCGAGGATTTGTGTAACGACGATTCTCGAGCGGAGAAAAGAATCAAGGGGTATTTGCTACACCCACAAGACGAGGTAATTATATCATGATTAGCGCAAAAAGAAACATAAACAAAGAAATAATATCTTTATTTTCTGGTCAATCATCCGTTCTAACAGTTCGCAAGCTCTACGTTCAGCTAACAGGCTCTTATTCTTTAGGCTTGGTTCTCAACCAATGCGTATACTGGTCAAACAAATCCGAGTGTAAAGACGACTGGTTCCATAAAACTTATGAGGAATGGTTTAAAGAAATCCATATGCCACCAAGAACCTTACGCAGACGATTTGAAATACTGGAAAAAGCAGGGTGGCTATCAACTAAGGTCAAAAAAGTTCGCGGACTAAACATAAAACATTTCAAGCCAAACATGGATAATATAATAGATTCAATAGCGCGCATATTGGACACAGAAAGCCCCAATCGGCCAGATGTGGATTCTGGGGCAAATAATGATCAAAATACCTGTACAAAAGTTGTCCCAACCGGCCATAGTGGCCGTTTGGAATCGGCCAAGTTGGCCGATTCCACTATATATACAGATGAGTACTTGCAGATGAGTGTGGGGGCTAACGCTCAGCAGCACACACGATCTTCCATTTCTCAAGACAAAAAAACCAAAACGGAAGATGAGGCATTCAATGACCAAGATCTTAGAAATTTTTTCTCTGCTAAGTTTGCAGGCTTGACGATTAGCTATGAAGAATTGTTTAAAGATTGCACCAGTTATTACGGTTCTAAGGGGCAATGGGTAACGAATAAAAAATGGCGACAATGGATAGAGCGAGAAAAACTAGAGAACTACGCAAAGAATACTGCGCCATCAGAAATAGATATATCAAAAGAAACAGAGCAAGAAAGGAGAAACAGACAATTTGTAGAAAATGAGCATTTCAAAGAATCTGAAGGGACTGGCTATAAATCTCCGTTTTTGGAAAATGAAAGGCGCCGAGAAATAACAGAGATTAACGAAGACGGAACCCCGTACAAATCACCACACCTCTAACAACGGAGAAAATATGGATAAGGATTATCCACCAAGGAACGGCATACTTCCGCAGTATGCGCATTTGAAAGGGATGGCAGAGAATATGCCAGTTATTAGAAAACTATTAGGATTACCACGTTATGGACAATTGCCCGACACCGCGCTCGGTAGAGCATTGCAAAGATTTGTTGCGAACGATAGGGAAAATGCTGTGTGTGAAAGCAGAGCTAATATCAACTAAGCTCTTGAGTTCAGAAGATAAACAGGATATGTTAGATGGTGTTATTACGGACGAAGCCCTTTTTTTTGCCGTCAAGGGCTGGATGGAGGCAGGGATGCCGGATTACTCTGGAAGCTCCGTAAATGACGCAGGAGGCGTTATTAGTGAAACCCACCTAAAGGTATAGGTGGGTGTGAGAAAGTGGCTAGAATCGAAGATTTGGTCCTTTATATTTGATTTTATTAACTAGATATGGATTGCATAATGATAGATGGGACTGTTAAGTGGTTTAACGAACAAAAGGGCTATGGGTTTGTGACCTCCGGTGGCAAGGATTATTTTATCCACTTTAAGGAAATTGACATGGCCGGATTTAAAACCCTAAAAGAGGGCGACAAAGTGAGCTTTGAGCCTAAAACGTCGCCTAAGGGTGCAGTTGCATCTAGGTTGATTATTGGCTGATTTTTACAATCCCTATTGCGCTGTTCATGTTATCTAGCATAGACTCCTTGACTGCGATCGGGATATCACACCGATCGCACATCAACTCTACGATAAGCTCTTGCGCATATATTAGCGATTCTATGCACGAGCTAAGGCGCGATTGCACCTTAGCGTATTTTTCCAGAATTTGAATATCATTGTCCAACATCATCCCCTTATTTTCTTGCAGCACATACACATGTCATGCGGTGATTGTTTAAAACATTTATGCGATGGCTGATAGCTCATGATAAATTTATGGCCTTTTATTAAACATTTTAGTTTGTTAATCATTTTCTTGTCCTTTTTCTAATAAACTTATATGCCCGAGGGCTGCGAGTTCCGACTCGCCCCTACTATCAAACCACTCTTCAGACTCAATTATCAAGAGTGGTGGCGTGTCTAAATTAAATATTTGATACTTATACCCTTTCTCTTCCGTGCTTTTATAGATATAATCAATCGTGTAGTTATACTGTCCGCCTCGCTTCATAAATCTGCCTCCATCTTTGCTTTAGCGCTGTCATAAAAATGCACAAATCTTCGGCACATATCCGCGTATGAGTCCATGGCGCATGGGTGTATTCTTGTTTCATTTAAAAGCTCATGCCCATCGTAATCTGAAAGCTGGAGGTCATAGCCGAACTCTTTAGACCTTTCAATCCAGACTTCGATATCTTCGCCCATTAACTCGCCTAATGTTATTTCGTTTAGTGACTTCATTTTTTATCTCCCTAATGTTTTAATTTCTGTTAATGTTTTGTTTTATAACAACGTGTCAAGCAAGTCATATACGTCTTTTCTATCTAAATCACCGATATCACCATGTATTTTTATATGCGAGTCTGTGCGTTCCACCCTCCCTTCTCCATCTTCGTTGCGATTAATCCATTCCAAGACATTGTATATTTTACCGTCATGCGCCACTGTCGCTTTGATGCATTCTTCACCGCCTATTGTATCTAGTGTGTAATTTAGTATGTTCATTTTTTGCCCCTTAGTTAACAACAAACTCTTCGCCAAATTTAGCTTTGTGTGCCACGCAATATGCGTCTACTAATTCCTGTTCTTCCTCATACAGGCCGTGTAATGATTCTCTTATTTCGTCGTCCATGAGATTGGCTACTGCATCAGGTTCAAACCATTCGCCATTTACTTTTACAACTTCATATAGAGATCCGCATTCGTTGAATTCCATATATTTAAACGGCGCACCCTTTTC
>DATMJF010000309.1:0-6723 GCA_035554455.1 Rummeliibacillus sp. | reverse complement strand
TTTTTGTTTTAAATAATTTGAAATGACTTTTAACAGGCTGATAAATAGCGCCAAGAATCATATTAGCTATGATTAGAATTAAAAATAAAATTGCAAGTATACGAGAAATCCATGGTATAACCTGATCTAAAGGTCCATCAGTTAGCATAATTCCGTAAAACCATACAAGTATATAGACAAAGCAAAATAAGATAAATATCAACCGATATCTAGCAATAAGTAATTGCTTCTTAGAAAAAGAGAAAGTTAAAACTGTTAGAATTGCTATTATTGAAATCCATAAATAAGGTAGGTCAATATGTTCAATTGAAAATTTGAAGATGACAAAAACGGTAAAAATCACAGAAATTATTGCAAGCAGATACATAGCGATTGTCCGTTGTGGAGAGAAAGATTTTGATAAAGCTTTTCCAACTTCATCCGCTTCTCCGAAATCCGCTATTGTCTTTTCTATAGCTATGGTCTCTGAAAGCCCTTGTTGCATATAATTTTCTTTTTTCTCATTTAATAAAGAAGTTAATTCGGATTTCAAATTTCGATGCTCATCTTTGTTTACTTCAACACGCTCTAAAATAAGATCGATATACCTGTCTATTTTTGACATATTATTTTTCCTCCAATGCAGATTCAATTAGAACATTAATCTTTCGCCATCCTTCTAACTTTTCTTCAAATAAAGCACGTCCAGAAGTTGTTATCCGATAATACTTTCTTCTGCCTCCTAAATGTTCTTCACCCCAATAAGACTCAATGTAGGATTTATTTTCTAATCGCTTTAAAAGTGAATACAGAGAACCTTCACTGATTTTAAGAGTATTCTCACTTGCTTCGTACACTTCCTTTAGAATGCCACCCCCATATTTATCCTCTTTCACCATTCTAGAAAGAATGATTAACTCCAAGCTACCTCGTAATTGTTCTTTATCCATGTTTCTTCACAACCTTAACTTACTTTAATTAAGTACATAATACAACGAGGTAATTAATAAAGTCAAAATATTTTTTCAATTTCTTCTTTACAATTTCTTCTATCCTCATAATTTTGTTATAGGGTAAAACAAATGAAGGAAAAAAATGGATTTTGTCGAATGATTATTGTTAAGGAAATAATCCAAATTTTAAAATTAAAATAAGGAGGTCTAGAGAATGGTAAAAGCAGTTATTTTTGATTTAGATGGGACTTTACTTAATCGAAAAGCTTCAGTTGCTTCCTTTATTGAAAATCAGTATGAACGATTGCTTGTATATCTTTCTCATATTCAGAAAGATTCATATGTTAAACGATTTATTGAGTTAGATAATGACGGTTATGTATGGAAAGATAAAGTATATAGTCAACTGATAAAAGAATATAAAATTTCTGGTATATCAACTGAGGATTTATTAGAGGATTATCTTACGGAATTTAAACATCATTGCAAAGCTTTTGAAAATCTTAAAGAAATGCTATCTCAGCTAAAAAAGCAGGAATTATCGATAGGAATGATTACAAATGGATTTGGACAGTTTCAGTTAGACAATATAAGAGCTTTAAATATTACAGAGTATTTTGATGTAATCAGTATTTCTGAATGGGAAGGTATAAAAAAGCCCAATCCACAAATATTTGAACGTACATTAAAAAGGTTAGGAGTGAAAGCTACTGAAAGTGTATTTATCGGAGATCATCCGAAAAATGATATCGAAGCAGCTAAAAGCATCGGCATGATAGCGATTTTGAAAAGTGATTTAACTTATAAAACTGCACAAGCAGATTACATTGTAAACAATTTAATAGAAATTCCACGAATTGTTCAAGTAATGGAAAAAGAGAAGAATTCCATATGAAATAATCTAGTAAAATAAATTTTTAAAATACAATTACATAATTATTCGGAGGCATAATATGGGGAGTTGGAAGAAATATTCACTGTTATTTAGTGGGATAGGGGTATCTAATTTAGGTAACTGGATATATCTGATAGCTTTGAATTTATTGATATTAGACATGACAAATTCTATGACAGCTATAGCTGGTATCTATATTGTAGGTCCAATAGCCAGAATATTAACAAGCTTATGGGCTGGATCCGTAATAGATCGTATGAATAAAAGGCAATTAATGATAATAGCTGATGTAATAAGAGGGATGGTAGTTCTATTAGTTCCCTTTATCCATTCTATTTGGGGAATTTATGCAATTATATTTGCGACAAACATTGCTGGAGCATTCTTTGGACCAAGCTCAACTTTTTATATTTCAAAATCTGTAGACGATGCAGATAAGAAAAAATTCAATTCAATAATGGGTGTATTGAATACAGGAGCATTTTGTACAGGTCCAGCTATTGCAGGCTTTTTGATAGGGCTTTCTGGTATAACATGGTGCATTATTATTAATGCAGTTTCATTTTTCATCTGTGCATTCTGTATCTATTTATTACCGGATGTTCAAGATGAAAATTCTAAAAAACGCGTATCAATTAACTTGAAAGTAATAAAAGATGATTGGCGAATCGTAAAGAATTTTATGATATGCGAACGATACTTTACTAAAATATATTTGTTATTCCAAGCTACTTTAATGATAGCATTTGCTCTTGATTCACAGGAGGCTACTTTTATTAAAAATGATTTAGAGCAATCTGAAAAAATGTATGGATTGATAGTTAGTCTGACAGGTATTGGCGCTGTTGTTGGTGCATCTGCATCGGTTGCTCTAGTAAAGTTTTTATCACTTCAAGCATATTTAGGTATTGGAATGTTTTTAACTTCGGTTGGATATTTATTGTTCTATTGCTCAACAGGATTTTGGTCAGCAACATCAGCTTTTCTTTTTTTAGGATTCTTTATGTCATTTAGTAATGCAGGATTTGATACTTTTTATCAAAAAAATGTACCTTCAAGTATTATGGGGCGTTTTGGAGGAAGTGTTTCTATACTTCAAAATGTATTGCAAATTACTCTTACGATTATTCTTGGAGGTCTTGCCGATTTGTATTCTTTACAAATTGTAGCAATATTATTTGCAGCAACTAGTGTTTTAGTAGCAACTATCTTGTGCTTTGGTGTTTTCGATAAAGAACATAACAACTATTATATTGAAGCGGAAAATACGTAATCGTAAGATAACTTTAGTAAGTGGAACTAATCTATATCTAAGACTCTAAGTAAATTTTTTAATCATATGAATCAATTTCATAATGCAAAATTAAATGAAATATACGAACATTTAATGATATCCAATTTTGTTCATTGTGGAGCGAAAGACGGCGACTCCTACGGGAAAAGCTTGAGCTGAAAGCCCCGCAGGAGCGTAGTGACGAGGAGATTGAAGCCAAGCCCGTGGAAAGCGCCGTCTGTAGCGGAACATCCAAATCTGAATATTGAAAGGTAATGTGTTGAAATGTTCGTATTTAAAAACCGAGAATGGATTTAAGAAATTGATTCATATATATAAATGGAGGGATAAAGTGAGGGAATTTTCGATTTTAGCATTGTCTATTGTATTCTTATCTGTTTTTGGGACATCTACTTCTATCGCTAAGACAAAAGACGATACTGATTTTTTACTAATACCTTATCAAAAAGTTCTGGATAACCTCAGTGAGGAATTTGGTATCACTTTTTATGTTGAAGATAATAATAAAGAAAAATTATATAACAATGTAAAAGATATGACGCCAAAAAAGTTTGAACAATCACTTAGAGATCAATTCAAAGAAGCTCAGCAATACATGCATGATGCATCTTATGACAATGGTAAAAACGGCTCATTTGGACCTAATAATATCCCGAATGCTCATGGTACCTTACCAACAACACCACTTAAATAGCATTTATTAAGATAAGCACAGTCTCCATAAATGTGGAAACTGTGCTATTACATTTCAGCGAATATGTGGAAATCTGTATGCAGCATTCCTCAACCGCTAATCTTAATAATTCTTGCGAAAAAAGGTTTGATTCACTGTAAGGAAAATGAATCTTTGTTAATAAAATTTACGTAGATAAAATACAAATACATATAGATAGGGGAGGGGATAATGTGAAAAGAATATTTGGATTATTGTTTTTATCCATCGTGGTTTTAGGTTTAATTGCTTGTGGAAAAGAACAAGTAAGTGATAAAGATGTTTTGAAGCTTTTAAAAGATTACAAGACGGTACAGTATAACATTAAAGATCCATTGAACCCGCCATCTGGAACAGATATAGGAAAAAAAGTAAAAGTGTACTTTTCAGAAGATGAGTTTGAAAAACAGATGGCTAATCGAGTATTTCAATTAGCTCCAGAAATATCTAAAAATGCAAATAAAAGTATGAAATTAGAAAATGTTAAGCTTAAGAAAACTAAAGAAAATAAAGATGGAACAATTGATTACAATTACACGTTGAAATTGAAATTTTATGATAATCAATCCAGCGAAGTTATTGAAAAAAATGGGCAATTAACGGTTGATGGACTTAAAATAACTCGTGATTGGGAAGAACACTCATCTTAAATTGGAAATAGTTAACATATCCAAACAAAAAGAAGCATAAACTAAATGCTTCTTTTTGTTTTTAATGTTGCTCTATCTAAAATATCCACCATTATTAATATCAAAAGTTGCACTAGTGTAATGCTTGGATTTTTCTGAGAGTAGAAGTAGTATCCAATTACTTATTTTATTATCTTTTTGTTATATAATTTTTCCCATTCCTCAAAAGACAACTTATCTGTATTATGTTTTAGATGATCAGGAACTTCAACATAACACATCAATTCTAAACTGTTTCCATCTGGATCTTGAAAGTAAACCGAAGCATTATTTTGGCATGGACGAACAAATGGTTCTATAGAATTTCTACTACCAAAGGGTACAGCCTCAATTTGAATAGATTCTAACCATTTTAAAGACGATTTTAAGTCAACATATGAAACTTCAAAGGCAATGTGTCGTAGGGAAGGGTGATAGGGAGCTTGGTACTCTTTTCCTTCCCATAAACCTAACCAACTTCTACCTTCTTCAATCCAAAAGAATGCCGTTTTTTCATTACGCCAAGCCAGTTTCAAGCCTAATTTTTCATAGAATTTTATTGATGTACTTAAATCTTTTACAGGTAAATGTGATTCATATATACCTTTTATCAAATTTTCCAACCCCTTCATTATTTTAAATATATTACGAATATACAATAAATTCAGAATTAAAAAATCGATCAAAGGTCTAAACTTACTAACTATGATTTTTTTCTAAAAGTAGCGAAGGCAACATTGAAGAAAACAAATACAGTAAAAAAGAAAAATAGTAGACGAACACTACACCCATAATGGAACTTGTAAGTTAAAATATTGTTGTATCAATTTGTTTAAAATGGAATATATAGTAGTATTAAGGCGCCATTTAGTATATTGTTATTTATAAAGATATTACAATATTTGTATACTTAAAAGAGTAGGTGTCAACGATTGCGGCAAAATAATTCAACAAACAAAAAAAATGAAAAGCTTTCATTTCGTATGAATGTTCTTTTCTTCTCAATTTTCATCTTATTTTCTATCCTAATTTTGCGATTGGGTTACATGCAAATCGTAAAAGGGAATGACTATGTTAGAGCTTTACAGCAAACAGAAGAAATAACCGTAAATACAAGTGTTCCACGAGGACGAATTTATGATCGTCAAGGGAGAGTATTAGTCGATAATAAGCCAAAAAATGCAATTACATATACAAAACTTCAATCGACAACGAGCGATGAAATGTTAAGTACTGCAAAAAAGTTAGCAAAACATATAAAGATGGAAACAAGTAAAATTGCATTACGAGATAAACAAGACTTTTGGATCAAGCTTCATCATAAAGAAGCTTATGATAAGGTTTCAAAAAGTGAACAAGATGCGATCGATAAAGATGAAAAATTATCTGCTGCAGACAAGCAATCAGCGATCGATAAATTAGTACGAGAACGTATTACACAAACAGAATTGAAAAGTTTAACGAAAACAGACCTACAAGTTTTAGCGATTTACAGCAAAATGGTAGCCGGTTATAACCTATCACCACAGATCATTAAAAGTGATCATGTAACGGATAAGGAATTTGCTGTTGTTTCTGAACATTTAAATGAACCACCAAATGTTAATACAACTACGGACTGGGATCGTGTTAAAAATTCTGACTTAAGTATTCTTGGCTCTACCACAACTCCAACTGAAGGTATTCCAAAAGATAAATTAGATTACTATTTAGCTCGAAACTATTCTATGAATGATCGAGTGGGGAAAAGTTATATAGAAGAAGAATATGAAGAATTACTACAAGGGCAAAAGGCAGTTGTAAAAAGTGAAACAAATAGTTCTGGACAAGTAGTTGATACAGCCATAGTATCTGAAGGATCACCTGGTAATGACTTAGTTTTAACTGTTGATAGTGAATTGCAATTAAAGTTAGAAGAAATTGTAGAAAAGCAACTGCTTACTGCAAAATCACAATATGGATCGTACTTACTGGACCGTGCTTTTTTAGTCATGATGAATCCCAATACGGGTGAAATCTTATCAATGGTAGGAAAAAAACTTGATACAGATGATAAAGGGAAGATCACCGTTAATGATTATGCAATTGGTACATTCACCTCTGCCTATGAAGTAGGTTCTGTTGTAAAACCGGCAACACTGTTAACTGGTTACTCTCTAGGTGCGATTACTCCGAATCAGGTATTATTGGATACACCGATCAATATTGCGGGTACGATAAAA
>DATMJF010000308.1:0-2922 GCA_035554455.1 Rummeliibacillus sp. | reverse complement strand
CCTTCAGAGGAGAAGATTGGGAGAAAAAATAAACAATAATATATGATTTCTCAGGCAGTTTTTTCTTTTGTTCGGATATTAAACAAATCTAACAGGAACATTAATAACGGAATCCCCAACAACAGACCCCATGTTCCCAAGAAAAACTCAGAGATAATCAAGGTTAAAAAAGCCAGAAAGATAGGCACTTTTGTTGCGTGTGCAGTCAATCTTGGATTGAGTACATAGCTTTCCATGGCGTGAAGCCCCAAAACCATAACCACAATCCAAAGGACTTTAGGTATTCCGCCCATCGTAAACGCAATAATAGCTAGTGGAATGAAAGAGATTATCGCTCCTACTACAGGAATGAGACCGAAGATAAACATCATAAGTCCAAGACCAACTACTTGATGGAACCCAAGTATTGCAAGGAAAATCATAGATAAAATCGCATTAATCAACGAAATTAATATTTGAAGTTGCAGTATCTTACCAAAGGTATTGGCAAAATTGGTTCCTAAGTATTTGTAGTACGAATAAAGAAAACTGATTCTGCTCTTCTCTAGCTTCTTGCAAAAATCCCTGATTTCTTTTTTCCCGATTAATAAGAAAAAGCTTAAAATAAATGCCATTATCAACTGGATACTAAATTCACTGACATGCGGGATAGCATGGAATATCGTTGTAACAGCTCCTTTTGTGTAGGACTCTAAATGTAGCCCTTTCAAGAACCCTTCTACATTTGGATTGATTTGATTCGTATATGTTTCTAGATTAAATGAAATGAGTTTATGACCGATTCCTGTTAATTCCTTTGCCGAACGGTTGATATAGGTGGCTAATCCGAAAACAATAGCAAATAAAATCGCGGCATACATTCCAATTGTGACTATCTTCTCTTTTATCGGAATCATTTTCGATAGGGATTTATAGAGAACTTGTTGTAGGCTGTTCAAGAGATAAGAAAAAATAAAAGTCAATAACAACAAATTTAACAATCCTCTGATACTCCACAATATAACGACCAACAACACCAATGCGAATACCTTTTTTACTACTTCTTCTTTAAAAAAAGCTTTCAAGTGATCCATTTTTTTCCTCATCTCTAAAGGACTTATTTCTTTTTCTCTTTCTCTTTTTTGAATGGCTCTGAAAGAAAGAAAACCATAAAAAAAGAGGGGTGTATCGTTTCTCAAATATCTATCCTTTATATACATTTTACCATTCTTATTTTTGAAATACCTAGTTTCTGTTAACATTAAAAACTCGCACAAAGCATAAAAAGGGCTGCCACAGCAACCACCGATGTTAAACTAATTAAACTAAAGCGCCCGATTGTTGAAGATTAAAAACTTTAAAAGAACTTCAAAAATTGACTTTTAATATTGTGCTAAAGCACCAGTTCAACAAGAAACTTCTATAGCAAGCGATTTAACCTCTTCTTTGATGTTCTTTAAAAAAACGACTATCACATTTAGGATAGTCAGCTTTTGCTATTTAATAAACAGAAATAAAAACTGGCTTTCAAATTAATCGATCATCTATATCCGAAGTATCTACACCACCACCAAACCAATCTTGGAGCTTAACTTTTGCTTGATTTTTAACATCTGTATCAATATACATAGATACCCGAACCAAAGCTGCAATAAGAACACCAACATCATCAACATACCCTACTCCTGCAGCAACATCTGGAATCAAGTCGAGTGGGAGGATGAAGTAACCTAAAGCACTAAGGATTAGCGCTTTTTCTGTCTTAGGGACTTCCTCTTTTTGAAATACATAATAAAGAAGTAACACGGCATAGATTGCAGAGGAACCAGCCTTTTTAGAGTATTTCTTTATCTTTTTCCAAAGACCTTCCTCTGAATAATGCTTTCCATGTTGTTGAAATGCTTCTTCGTCGACCATTTCAGCTTTATTTACTAATCCCTCTATCTCTTCATTACTGAGGTTATTCTGTGTTCCTTCAACTATTTCCAGTTTCTCTTCTTTGTCTTTATTCTTTCTAATTTTCTCAAACATTATTTTGTCCTCCTAATTTTATAACTAACATATTTTTAGTAGTGCTACTCGTAGACATTAAATATGATATTTGTGCAATGGTAACATGTAATGGCATTCTCTATAGACATGACGGGTCTATTACCTATCACCCTATATACGAAACAGACCTGTTATCAGAATCATACATCTTATCTTTCCTTATATCAGAAAAGCGCGCGATTGTGGAAGACAGTTATTGAAGATAAGCCCCGTTTGATTAAGTAGATCCTTTCACTAAGAGTTTCCTAAGATATATTCACGGGTCAAATGAAGCATCTTATCTTGCATTTCCTCATTATTCTTTTCTTTATCGATTAAATAACCTATGTGATAAATGTATCCATTGTAATAAGCATAAAATTCATTAGCCGCGGTCCCAACAGTAACTATGCTATTTTTAGTTTCATCATAATCATAATAGGTATATAATAATGCACTATCTGTCGTAATTACTTGCTGGTAAATTGGTAAATCTTCTGTTAAAATTTCTTCTTTTAATTCGTTTCCTACTGAATCATATTTATCAGAAATATCATATCTTTTAAGTGGATTTTCATCGACTTCTGTTACAGAAATGATAAAAAAATCATCTACTTCGTCATACTCTGGCTTGCTGAGATAACTTAACTGAACTTGGCTCTTTATTTTACCATTCTCGTCTTTGGAGGTTATAAGATACGCTTTCTCATCATCAACTGTGAAAGGTAACCTATTGGAATCAATCGTATTTATAGCCTTTTTAACTTGTTCTGATAAAGATGATTCTACCTCATCAATTGGAACAGGCTTGTAATATTTAATGTTTTGCCTCTCGTCAAGCCCATCGTAGGTCTTAAAATACTCACTATAAGTTAAGCCAACACCTTTTACTTCCTCAAAATCAGTTTTGTT
>DATMJF010000307.1:0-2004 GCA_035554455.1 Rummeliibacillus sp. | reverse complement strand
ACCACCAAATAAAATATTATCCTGTTCTAGATCCAATAAATTTGCCAAGCGATTAAATTGCTTTGTATTAATAACGCGTCCAAAATCAGGGCTTTCTTGTATATTTTTTCCATAAAATTTTTGCAATGTTTTTTTCAAATGTCGGATAAAAGGAACCTTTATAGACTCATGGACAAGCACATAATCAGGTGCCACACAGGTTTGACCAGCATTTGTGAATTTTCCCCAAACAATTCGTTTCACTGCAACTTCTATATTTGCTGTTTGATCAACGATTGCTGGGCTTTTCCCACCCAGTTCTAATGTATAAGGTGTTAACCTTTCTGCACACGCCTTCGCTACAATTTTTCCAACAGCTATGCTACCTGTAAAGAAAATATAGTCAAACGAAGCATGAATAAGTGCAGCCGTTTCTTCGACTTCACCTTCCACCATGCAGATATATCTTTCTTCAAATGTTTCTTGAATAATTTTCTTTAAAATTTCTGCTGTATGTGGCGCTGACTCAGAAGGCTTAACAATAGCAGTATTTCCCCCAATAATCGCACCTACTAATGGTTCCATTACTAGTTGAAATGGATAATTGTAAGGTCCAATGATGAGCGTTACACCATAAGGCTCTCTCACAATAAAACTTCTTGCAGGTTGAAAATGAATCGGTGTGGAAACCACAACTGGATGCATCCAATCCTCTAGATATTTTAGCATATAACTAATACTATCTAGTACCAATCCTACTTCTGTTGAATAGGCTTCAAACTCACTTTTATGCAGATCATTATACAATGCCTGAATAATATCTTTTTCGTAACGATTAATAGCAGCCTTAAGTTTTCTTAACTGTTCTTTACGAAATTCAATCTTTTTTGTGGAACTTGAAAAAAAATAATTACGCTGTTCAGCTATCATTAGCTCTACATCTTGTGCAGTAAAATTCGCCATTTAAATCCTCCTTCAACGTATAAAAAAGGCTCAGTCACCCATACTATTCTCAGCTACATAGCTTATCGATTTGCCAGCACGTACTGTCTTTTTTCAAATTGTACCATTTGTGAATTTTGAATTCTACTCGCGAAGGGAGAACAGACTATGTTAAAAACAGAAACTTGGTGGGAATCACTTTTTTCAGGAGACTTGTCAATTGGTATTTCGTTAGAGCGTCAAAAGGAATTAGAGGAAGAGGAATTTTTGTATTTACGAAACTTAGGTGAAATAAATAACAATGATGAAACCTCAACTTAGCTTTTCCATTTTCAGGTGGGCTGTCTAATATGACTTTAAATATTAGAGCAGCCCTATACTTTTTCATCTTCTAGAGGTGGGCAACTATGAAAAACAGCTTAAATATTTACATACAAGATATAAAAAGCATTGGTACTAACTGGGTGTCTGCTATCATCATTTGTGGGCTTATTATATTGCCTTCTCTTTACGCATGGCTAAATATCGCTGCAACTTGGGATCCATATAGTCAAACTAATCAAATTCCAGTAGGGATAGTCAATGAAGATATTGGAGCAACATTGCAAGATCAATCATTTAATGCTGGAGACGAACTTATTAATAATCTAAAAAATAATAGCGACATGAACTGGCATTTTACCAATCGAAAACAAGCACTCGAACATCTTAATAATGGTGATTATTTTTCAGTCATTATTATTCCTAAATACTTCTCTCAAAATCTTGCTACAGTTATAAATGAACATCCACAAAAAGCACACCTTGAATATTATGTAAATGAAAAAATCAATTCTATTGCACCTAAGATTACGAGCAAAGGTGCAAGTGTTCTTGTTGATACAATGAGTACCCAATTTATCGGTAATGTCAATGGTACCGTTTTTGAAATTTTTAACCGATTTGGTATTGCTATGAAACAGGACTTACCTGATATCGAAAAATTCAAGGAATATGTATTTACTCTCGAAACGAATTTACCCTTAATTTACAACAAACTAAAATCTGCACAGCAGGATGTTAATAATGCGAGCCAAATCATTA
>DATMJF010000306.1:0-21928 GCA_035554455.1 Rummeliibacillus sp. | reverse complement strand
TTTTGAACATACGCCGTAGTACCACAACACTGCCAATTCCAAGGATCAGATACACCAGGCAGAATAGCAGTAACATTAAATCGACGTGCTGACTAGAAGTAGCCGCTTCTGCTACTTTCATATACTGCACTAAAATCCACGGTTGTCGCCCAACTTCTGCTAACCACCAGCCCGCTTCAATCGCAATAACGGATAATGGACCACCAGCAACCACGACCCAGCGGAACCATCTTGAATGGATAAAACGCCATCTTCTTAATTTACCAATCACATAAACAGCTGAAACGCCAACCATAAAGAAGCCAATTGTAACCATTAAGTCAAATAAGAAATGAATATAAAGTGGTGGTGTTTCATCTTCTGGGAACTCATTTAACCCTGTCACTTCTGCAAATGGGTTGTAATACGCTAAAAAACTTAAAGCGTATGGAATTCTTATAGCATATTTTACATCTTCTCCATCCCGAATACCGAACACCAATAGCGACGCACCTTTTTCTGTTTCAAAATGCCACTCGGCAGCTGCTAATTTTTCTGGTTGGTACTCTACTAAATATTTTGCAGAGAAATCCCCAACCACAGCAGTTCCGATTGAGAACACTAAACCGAGTTTCATAAATAAGTACAATGATTTTTTGTGATAAATATGATTAGAGCCTTTTAACATTCTGAATGCAGCAATAGCTGCTAACACAAATGCCGTAGTCATATAAGCTGTTAGTAATACATGCCCCACTTTTGTAGGCATCGCTGGGTTGAACATTGCCACAAGTGGTTGAATGTTTACTAACTGCCCATCAACGATTTCAAATCCTTGTGGCGCATTCATAAAAGCATTGACCATTGTGATAAAGATGGCTGACATGGAAGCACCAACAGCAACGGGAATTAATAATATGAAATGTTTCTTTTGATTTTCGAAGCGATCCCAAGTATATAAGTAAATCCCTAAGAAAATGGCTTCAAAGAAAAAGGCGAATGTTTCCATAAAAAGTGGTAAAGCAATTACATTACCAGCTAACTGCATAAAATTCGGCCATAAAAGAGATAATTGTAATCCAATCGCTGTACCTGTAACGACACCAACGGCTACAGTAATGACAAAACCTCTTGCAATACGTCTAGCTAGCAAAATATAGTGTTCATCCTTCTTTTTGATACCGATCCACTGAGCAAACATTATCATTAGCGGAACACCGACACCAATTGTGGCGTAAATAATATGAAATGTTAAAGTAAACTCTGTTAAAAGGCGGCTAAAAAAAACCGCATGATCATTAATCATTCTTAAACCTCCTTAATGTCCAAAAATTCTCCCTAAGATCGATATCAGCATAATGCCCGCAACAATAAAACTAGTCCAAATCAACTTTTTCTCGTGTTGTTTATACATGATTCTCTCCTTCACTTCGTAATATACGCACGAAAAAATACTTTCTTACCTCTATTCTTGACAAATTAAGGACGTATTCATGATAAAGATATGGGGAAAATATAAAAATCATGAAAACACCTGATTTTCATTATGAAATCTACTCATAAAAAATACTTTAAAGTTAGGCTCTGTTAATATAGACTTTTGTTTTTATGAAGAATCCGCTCCTAGGCGCTTCACTTCAAGAATTAATGGAGGCTGCTTATGTAACACTGCAGTAGAAGCTGTGGTGCAGTAACACATAGTACTAATATGCACAATGCACTCAAAGATAATGCAGATGATGTTTTATATATGCGTTCTAATTTAAAAAATCTTGTACAACTTAGCAAAGAAGCTGAAGCCGTATTAATCGCATCTAAACTTCTTGCAGTGCCTCTTATACACATATGGCAAATATGATTGCAAGCTACAACGAATATGGCGAAATGCGAGTATGCAAAAAGGCTAGAAAGTGTTTCATACACTTTCTAGCCTTTTGTTACTTACATTTAATCATCTATTCGATCGATTTCACGAATTTCATTAATCGGTACAAACAATTCAATATGACGTTTTAGGTTTATAAAATCTGCTGGTGCATCACCACCGTATTCACCATCTAAATTTAATTGTATTTTTTCATCCGATGTGATCTTCAGTTCCTTTGCCTTCGCATAAATGATATGAGGATCCTTCATATGTTCTCCTCGGCTTGCAAGCGTAACGAGTTTCACAAAATCTGCTACATTACATTTTTTCAGGATAAACACAGAAAATAATCCATCATTGAGACTCGCATCCGGAGCAAGTTTTTCAAATCCACCAACTGAATTCGTTAAAGCGATTAGCACCATCATAGCTTCATCATCAAAAACTTCTCCGTCATATTCAATACGCATCTTAGTCGCTTTGATGGATGGTAACATTTCAATACCCTTTAAATAATATGCAAGTTGGCCTAAGACAGTTTTAAGTTTACTTGGGACTTCGTAGGTTAGTTCGGTAATTCGACCCCCACCAGCAATATTGATAAAATAGCGATCATTTACACGACCAACATCTACAGGAACGCTATCGCCCGCAATAATAATATCAACCGCTTTGTCAATGTCGCGTGGAATACGTACTGCACGGGCAAAATCATTTGTAGTCCCCATCGGAATTAATCCGATTTTTGGTTTATTTTCAAATTCACTAACACCTGCGACGACTTCATTTAATGTGCCGTCACCACCTACAGCGATGATAATATCAAATTCTCTTTCGACTGCATCTTTAGCAGCAGTAGTTGCATCGCCTGCACATGTTGTCGCATGACAAGATGTTTCGTAGCCTGCAACTTCTAATTTTGCTAATACTTCAGGTAAGTGTTTTTTGAAAACTTCGCGACCTGAAGTCGGGTTATAAATGATACGTGCTCGCTTCATAGTTATACCTTCCTACTCTCGATATTTCTAATATATGTTAACGAACTCTTTAGAAATTTGTTCCCTTGCTCTAAAAAGCAGAAAACAGGCTGTCTCGTTTAGTATAAGTTTAGAGGTAGCCGTTCTATTGAATTCGTTCGAATTATGGACCTTCGTATATTTTATACCGAAGTAGTCATGTACTGCAAATCTCCTTGTTATGAAAGCGCTAAAATAAGCGCTCTACTAATATCCTCATAAACCCATCCCCAGAATTGTTCATTTGTTGCATTTTCCTCTGTAATGCCTGTAAATAATGCCTTTTGCTTGTCTGCAAATGTTGGATCATCTTGTGCTGGCAATTCGCTTTTCTTTTTTAATACATATTCTTGTAACTGCGGTGCACGAGGACCCCATTTACCAATAACATTTCCTTCATCATTTAAAAAGAGATAGACCGGAATAGAACGGCCACCATTCGTTAAATATTGGTCAATCAGTTCTAAATTTCGATCGCGAAATACAGCTCTTATTTCCAAATCGGCTTCTTCAGCAATACGACGAATTATTGGGTTGTTCATCATCGCATCTCCACACCAATCCTCTGTAATCGCTAGAATATGTGGTTTCTTTTCGTTCAATAAAGATAGAAAATGTTCATCCTGCGGCAATTGGAAATTATTATAAACATTAAAGCTTTCTTCTTTTAATGCTGTCATTTGTTCCATATAATCTTTGATTGGTAGACCTTCTTTAAAATAATGCTGCTCTGTTTTCATATTAAATCCCTCCTTCTATCAGTGTAATAGGTTCTCATTTTTTTCGCAAAGCTACAAGCTTAAAAGTTTGAAGATTCCGCCATTTGTTTGCGAACAAATATTTCTGTAATATTATTCAAAGATATAAAGAAAGGAATGAAATCCGTTGAATGTTCAAAGTCTTTTAAAAGGACATAACTTTTTGTTTTTTGGTTTATTAGCACTTTTCATTCCATTCTTACCTGTATTCTTAAAAGGACAAGGATTGACTACGAGTGAAGTTGGTCTGATTATTGGAGCAGGTGGCTTTGTCACAATTATTGCGCAACCTTTATGGGGAATGATTAGTGACAAAACGAAAACATTGCGAAAGGTTATGCTCTTATTAATCTTCATGACTGCTGTTTGTGGTTTTCTATTATTTAATATGAATAGCTTCTGGGGGCTAGTCGTTGCTGCTATGCTCGTTTATTTTTTCTTAATGCCATTAGATCCTTTAACAGAAAGCTTAAACTATACAATGACCGAAGCTGCAGGAACTAGTTATGGTTCTGTACGTACATACGGTGCACTTGGCTATGCTGTTTTATCATTAGTCGTTGGCTATGTTATGAAATGGTTTGGGATGAGCAGTATCTCCATTCTTTTTGTTTTGCTAGGGCTCATTTGCCTCGTCATCATGTGGAAGCTTCCTGATTCCCCTACTTCTTCAAAACCTGTTACAATCGATGGTTTAAAGAAAGTTTTAACGAATAAAGAAATGGTATTGTTTTTAATTTTAATTTTCATAAGTTCCATCCCTGCACGAATGAATGATACCTTTTTAGGAATTCATATCAATACTTTAGGTGGCGATTCGTCACTTGTAGGAATTGCTTTTTTTATCTCAGCTGCTACTGAAATTATCGTGTTTGCACTTAGCATTTGGTGGTTACGTAAAGGTAAAGAATTACTGATCATTACATTTGCGATTTTCTGCTACGCTCTTCGCTTTTTCTTATCAGGATTAGTAGAAAGTCCAATTTCACTAACACTGATTCAATTACTCCAAATGTTAACATTTCCTCTCTATTACACAGCAGCCATTCAGTATTTGTATCAAATTGTGCCGCGTGAATGGCGTGCAACAGGACAAACAGTGCTAGCATTATTGTTCTTTGGTATTTCAGGGATTATCTCTGCTTCAGTGGGGGGATTTATTTATAATGCGTATGGCGGACATATTTTCTACTACACCATTGCAACAGTTTCGTTTATAGCAGGGGTCTTTGGATTGGGATTATTACTTCGAAATAAGAAAAGTATTTCTGAATAGCTAGGTATACTAAATTTGATTGTTTGAAGTTATAGTTTCATCATGCCTTTCACAAAGCTAAGCTCTTTAGAAAACTTTATTTCGCAAAACAAGCGTAATATCAGAAAGACCAATTTAATATATTTTTCCGCGAGTATTTTGGATAAAAAACGAAACTTACTTAAAGTAAGCAATAAATAAGGGTCTGTTTGAAAAATCGGTAAACGATTTTTCAAAACAGGCCCGCTTTTTTTATATTTGATAAGAAGACATAAATAGCATTATTCGCGAATACAATTCCCGAATCCGCGAGTATATTTGGGAGAACGCGAGTATTTTTCCTGTAAACACGAGTATTCCCCTACAGAACGCGAGTAAAAAAGGTTAAAAAATAGAGCCAACAAAAAATTTTTGTTGGCTCTAACTCTAAATAACTTTTGATTAACGCTTTTGGATTTCTTCTAATAAAAGTTTGTTAATCAATTGTGGGTTAGCTTGTCCACGAGAAGCCTTCATAATTTGACCTACTAAGAAGCCAATTGCACGGTCTTTACCGTTTTTGAAGTCTTCGATTGATTGAGCGTTGTTATCAAGAACTTCTGTAACCATTTTAAGAAGTGCGCCTTCATCAGAGATTTGAACAAGGCCTTTTTCTTTAACGATATTTTCAGCATCGCCGCCATTTGTAACAAGTTCTTTGAATACTTTCTTAGCGATTTTAGAAGAGATTGTACCAGCAGTGATTAATTTCACCATGCCAGCAAGTCCTTCTGGAGTAAGTGCTGTTTCTGAAAGTTCTTTTTGTTCAGCATTTAAATAAGCCGAAACTTCACCCATTAACCAGTTAGATGAAAGTTTTGCATCCGCACCTGTAGCTACAGTTGCTTCAAAGAAATCAGCTGTTTCTTTAGAAAGTGTTAATACGTGTGCATCGTAAGCTGGTAGGCCAAATTCAGATACATAACGTTCTTTACGCGCGTCAGGAAGTTCTGGAATCATCGCTTTTTCACGTTCTAACCATGCATCGTCGATTACAATATCAACTAAATCTGGTTCTGGGAAGTAACGGTAATCGTCTGTTCCTTCTTTAACACGCATTAAGATTGTTTTACCTGTTTTTTCATCAAAACGACGAGTTTCTTGTTTGATTTCTCCACCAGCATTTAATACTGCAGCTTGACGCTGTTCTTCATATTCAAGACCTTTACGTACAAAGCTGAATGAGTTTAAGTTTTTCAATTCAGCTTTTGTACCGAATTCATCTTGACCATAAGGACGGATTGAGATGTTGGCATCACAACGTAGTGAGCCTTCTTCCATACGTACGTCTGAAACACCTGTGTATTGGATAATGGCTTTTAGTTTTTCAAGGTAAGCATAAGCTTCTTCAGGAGTACGCATATCTGGTTCAGATACGATTTCAACTAAAGGAGTACCTTGACGGTTGTAATCGACTAATGAAGAGTTTTTGCCGTGAGTTAATTTACCAGCATCTTCTTCCATGTGGATACGCGTGATACCGATACGTTTTTTCTCGCCACCTACTTCGATTTCGATCCAACCATTTTCACCGATTGGTTTATCAAATTGTGAAATTTGGTAAGCTTTCGGATTATCAGGATAGAAGTAGTTTTTACGGTCAAATTTTGTGTGTTGGTTGATATCCATGTTTAGCGCAAGAGCGGCACGCATCGCAAAGTTGACAACTTCTTTGTTTACGACAGGTAGTACACCTGGGTAACCAAGGTCGATTACAGAAGTATTTGTGTTTGGTTCTGAACCGAATTTATTTGGTGATGGTGAGAAGATTTTAGATTGAGTTTTTAACTCAACGTGTACTTCTAAACCAATGACTGTTTCGTAGTTCATATTATTTTACCTCCCAAGTTTGAGGCGTTTTTTCGTGGAAGTCTGTAGCACGTTCGAATGCATCTGCCACGCGGTAAACTGTGCCTTCTTCGAAGTATTTACCAATAATTTGCAAACCTAATGGAAGACCATTGTCAAAACCACATGGGATTGAGATAGCAGGTACACCAGCAAGGTTAATAGGAACAGTTAAAATATCGTTAGCGTACACTGTCATCGGATCATCGATGTTTTCGCCAAGTTTGAATGCAGGTGTTGGAGATGTTGGTCCAACGATTACATCATACTCTTCGAATACTTTATCGAAGTCTTGTTTGATTAATGTACGAACTTGTTGTGCTTTTTTGTAGTAAGCATCATAAGTACCAGCTGATAATGAGTAAGTACCAAGCATGATACGACGTTTTACTTCATCACCGAAGCCTTCAGCACGAGTTTTAGTGTAAAGTTCATCTAAGTTATCCGCTTCTGCACGATAGCCATAACGGATTCCATCGAAACGAGAAAGGTTAGAAGATGCTTCAGAAGAAGATAAGATATAGTAAGCAGCTAGTGCATATTTTGAGTGAGGAAGTGATACTTCATCAACTGTAGCACCTAGTTCTTTTAATTTTTCGATTGCATTTAATACTGATTGGCGTGAAGCTTCGCTAACACCTTCAGCTAAGTATTCTTTTGGTACAGCAATTTTAAGTCCTTTAATGTCACCAGTTAATTGGTCAACATAGTGAGGTACTTCTACGTTTGCTGAAGTTGAATCGTGTTCGTCAACGCCTGCGATTGCTTCAAGTAATAAAGCATTGTCACGTACATTGCGAGTAATTGGTCCGATTTGGTCTAGAGAAGATGCGAATGCAACTAATCCAAAACGAGATACGCGGCCATATGTTGGTTTCATACCTACAACACCACAGTATGCTGCTGGTTGGCGGATTGAACCACCTGTATCAGAACCAAGTGAGAATGGTACTTCGCCTGCCGCTACAGCTGCTGCTGAACCACCTGAAGAACCACCTGGTACATGAGCATAGTTCCAAGGGTTGTGAACTGGTTTGATCGCAGAGTTTTCGTTTGCAGAACCCATTGCAAATTCATCCATGTTCAATTTTCCGATTGTTACCATACCAGCTTCTTTTAATTTGTTTACAACTGTTGCGTTGTAAATTGGATTGAAGCCTTCTAAGATTTTAGAAGCACAAGTTGTTTCTAAACCTTCAGTAACGATATTATCTTTAACCCCAATTGGTAAACCGTAAAGTGGTCCACGGTTTTCAAATGGCACTTCATCCATTTCTTTTGCTTGTGATAATGCGTTTTCTTTATCTAGTGCTAAAAATGCACCTACTTCACCGTCAACTGCATCGATGCGGTTGTAAGCTTCTTGTGCTAAGTCAGCGATTGTGATTTCTTTGCTATGTAATAGCTCTTGTAATTCTGCCGCTGATTTTTTGAATAGTGACATTCTTGTCCCTCCTTACTAGAGTATTATTCTGTCATGATTGGTGGTACTTTGACTAAGCCATCTTGTTGTTCTTTGACGTTTTTCATCATAACATCACGGTCTAAGCCTTTTACTGCTACGTCTTCACGTAATACGTTTACTAGAGGTAATACATGAGTAGTAGGTTCTACATTTGTTGTATCTAATTCATTTAGTTCCTCAGCGAAGTCCGTAATTGCACCTAATTGAGCTGCAAATTTTTCTGCTTCTTCTTCTGTAATAGCTAGACGAGCAAGATTTGCTACGTGCTTAACCTCTTCTTTTGAAAGTTTTGCCATTTTTCACACCTCCGAAATCGATAACCATACCGATAATAATATCATTATTCTAAAGAAATGCGCAAGACACTTCCTTCAACTAAAGTGCGTTTGAATGCTTGAAAATAAAGGGTTTTATTCCCTTCGAGGTCATGTGAGTTGTTCAAATTTCATTATATCCATATTTATTTGAAAAATTGACCCCTTAAAATTATACATTTAATGGACACAAAGAAAAGTTAGTTCTTTATCAAGTGTTGGGGTAAGTCATCAAATTTTGCTATTTATTAACACTTATTCATTCTTAAAAAAAGAGGTTGTTCCCTACAAGTATAGCTTTAGGGTCAACCTCTCTTAATTATCTAGTCATTGTAAATATGGATATATGGCTCGTCTGCATTTGCTTCTTTAACAACTAATGCTTCTGGTCCATTAATAGATGTAACATTCACTTCTACTTGTAAACCTTTAGGGAATTGATCCATTACTTCACCCGACATATATTGTGTGAAACCAATAATTTCTGATGATCCATAGAATTTTATAGGAATTTGGATTTCTAGTTTTTGAATCTTATTGTTTTGATAGAATCCAGTACCAACGATATTGGTATAGTTAGAGAAATACTTATCAATGTCTTGTTTGAAATAGTTAAAGTTTTCGTTGATATCACGGTATTTATTGTTTGCGTCACTTGTTGGGAAGAGAACATATTCCTCATTGATCTTTTTCCAATCTTTAATTTGAGCGCTCCCTTGATCAACATTTGTGTAAGCAAAGTATGTTCCTGGTACGATTGCAGATCGGCTTTGTTGTTTAAATAGACCGACCGTAATTGGAACTTCTGATAGTCCATCTATTTGACGCAAACGCTTCACTACTTGAGCAGCAATTTTCTTACCTTGTGCATCTAGAATAGCTTGTGGTATGGGTTCCTCATAGGTTGCACCATATTGTTCTTTTTGGTAGTAGTAAACTGAATTCAATGCAAGTCCAATTGAAACGCCTGCTAGTTTTACTTTGTTCTTACCTGTTTTTTGTAAATAGTTTTGTTCTACAATATGCGCCAAGTAAATTGGCGCAGTTTTTGCACGTTCTGTTGGAGACATATTTTTTGTCGTTTTTGGATTTAAACCAGCAGGATCTTGGGAACTACGCGCAAGCCATGAATTCACAGTGTTCTTATCTAAATATTGTCCTTCTTGGAAGAAATATTTATCTGGATCAAATGCTTGCTGAGATAAGCGTAATAGACCACTTTCTGCCTCTTTAATATCATATTTTGTATTAATATTTGAAACAATCAAACCTCTACTTGCGCTTTCTTTATATGGTAAAAGTGTACGGTAGTATTGGTTATCAATTTGCATACTAGGAATGATTGTTGTTTCTTCTTTATCTTTTGTATTGGTTGATTGCACAACGGTTGAATCTTTTGATAAAGAAGGTAAACTACAGCCTGCTAGCATAGCTGTTACAACCATAGCTGGTATCCAGCGAAGTCGGTTCATTGTCTTGAAAGCTCCTTTACTCAGTTAATTCTTCAATGAGACGGTCTTCATTCCACACTTCAATGCCTAGTTGTTCAGCTTTTGTGAGTTTTGAGCCTGCCTCTGCTCCGGCAATAACTAGGTCCGTTTTCTTACTTACGCTACCTGTTACTTTTCCACCTAGCTCTTCTATTTTCTCTTTTGCATCCTGGCGTGTCAATTGTTCCAATTTACCAGTTAACACAATTATTTTCCCTGAAAATGCACTTTCTATTTCTTCTGCGTTTACTTTTTTACCTAAGTATGTCATGTTAACGCCAGCTTCACGTAGACGTGTGATTAACGCTTGTACATCTTCACTTTCGAAATATGAAACAATAGCGTCTGCCATTTTTTCTCCGATTTCAAAAACATTGACTAATTCTTCATCAGTAACAGTCATTAATCGTTCCATTGTTTCAAACTCTTCAGCTATTAATTTTGCCGCTTTTGCACCTACATGACGTATACCTAGTCCAAATAATAATCGCTCTAGTGAGTTCTTTTTAGACTCTGCAATGGCAGCGACTAAATTGGTTGCAGATTTCTCCCCCATACGATCAAGCTGAACCAGTTCTTCTACTTGTAGATGATATAAATCAGACACGTCTTTTACAAGCTCAGATTTTAATAATTGTTCTACTACTTTTTCACCGCAGCCATCAATATTCATTGCATTACGTGATACGAAATGCGCCATACCTTCTGATATTTGCGCAAAACATTGTGGATTAACACAACGTAGAGCGACTTCACCTTCGATGCGGACTAATTCACTATCGCATACAGGGCAATGAGATGGCATCACAAAAGGTTCGATATCTTCACTTCGTTGGTCGAATAATACAGACACAACTTCCGGGATAATATCGCCAGCCTTACGAATAATGACTTTATCTCCGATACGAACATCCTTTTCACGAATAATATCTTCATTATGCAATGTCGCACGTTGTACCGTTGTACCTGCTACTTGTACAGGCTCTAAAATAGCTGTAGGAGTGACAACACCTGTACGTCCAACTGTTAAATCGATATCTAGCACAGTCGTTACAACTTCTTCTGCAGGGAATTTATACGCGATTGACCACCTTGGAACTTTCACTGTGTTCCCTAATTCAGCTTGTTGCGCATAGTTATCTACTTTAATAACAATACCATCAATTTCGTATGGTAATGTTGGTCGCTTTTCTGTCCACTCTTCGATATAAGCCATCACTTCTTGTATGTCTTTGCAATTGCGTCGTTCATGATTTGTTTGGAGGCCTAGCTGATCCATATAATTTAACGCTTCACTATGACTTGTTAAATCATAGGCCTCACCGCTACCTCCAATTGCATAGATAAATGTAGCTAAGTTACGACTTGCCGCAATTTTAGGATCTAGTTGACGTAAAGAGCCTGCTGCCGCATTACGTGGATTAGCAAATAGTTCTTCACCTTTTTCGGCTCGAGCTTTGTTTAGATTAGTAAATGAACGTTTCGGCATATAACATTCACCACGAGCCTCAATTGTGACTGACTCTTTTAAACGAAGTGGTACAGTGTGAACTGTTTTTAGATTTTCGGTAATATCTTCACCAATTGTACCATTACCTCGAGTTGCCCCTTGGATGAAAACCCCATCTTCGTAACGTAACGAAATAGCTAAACCATCAATTTTCAATTCACAAACATAAGAGAAATGATCTCCGATTACAGATCGAACGCGACGGTCAAAATCATTCAAATCGCTTTCGTTAAATGTATTACCTAAACTTAGCATTGGATATTGGTGCGTCACTTTTTGGAAACCAGATAAAATTTCCCCACCCACACGTTGAGTTGGTGAATCTGGATAGATTAAATCAGGATTTTCTTTTTCTAATGCAATTAGTTCATGTAGAAGTTGATCATAAATTGCATCCGGTACAACCGGGTTATCTAATACATAATAGGCATGTCCATATTCATGAAGAAGCTGATTTAACTCTGCTACACGCTTTTCCAATTGAATTCTATCCATTCTTTTTCCTCCATATATGCTTAGACTTTTTCGATTGGTGCGAATTTCGCTAATAATCGTTTAATACCAGTTGGGCTTGGGAATGCAATATCTAATTCGGTATTTTCAGCTTCGCCTCGCACAGCAACAACTGTACCAGTACCCCATTTTTTGTGAGAGGCTTTATCGCCAGCTTTCCAACCTATTTGGTCGCCACCAGTTTGTTTATAAGTTGGTGTAATAATGGTTTTACGTGTTTGTGGTGCAGTGTAACTTGATGGGCGACGTTGTGACGAACCAAAGCTATTGCTCATACTTGAAGAATGTTCATTTGTTGAAACTTCTTCTAGTATTTCCATACCGATTTCTTGTAAGAAACGTGATGGACGATTATAACTACTACGGCCAAAAATCGTACGAGATTGTGCACAAGTTAAGTAGAGACGTTGTTCTGCACGAGTTATTCCTACATAGGCTAAACGGCGTTCTTCTTCCATTTCATCTTCATCTTGCAATGATCGTGAGTGTGGGAAGATGTTTTCTTCCATTCCGATGATGAAGACAACTGGGAACTCTAGACCTTTTGCAGAGTGCATCGTCATTAATACGATTGAACCTTTTGACTCGTCTTCCTTATCAAGTGAATCAATATCTGCAATCAGTGCTAAATCTGTTAAGAATGCTACTAATAATTTATCATCGCTTTGCTCTTCGAAAGCCTTTGTAACAGATAGAAATTCATTGATATTTTCTAAACGACTTTCCGCTTCGATTGTTTTTTCATTTCTCAGCATGTCACGATATCCTGATTTATCAAGAACTTCTTCTACTAGTTCTGATACAGACATAAATTCTTGCATTTTAGTAAAGTTTGAAATCATTGTGTGGAAAGCAATTGCTGCATTTGTAGCTTTTGCCGACAATCCCATAAAATCAACTTCTTTTAATGCGTCGAAAATAGAACGATCTTGATCAATTGCAAATTGTGCCATTCGTTCAAATGATGTTGCACCAATGCTACGTTTCGGTTCGTTAATAATACGTGCTAAAGATAAATCATCATCATTATTAGCAATTAAACGTAGATATGCGAGTAAGTCCTTGATTTCTTTACGGTCATAGAACTTTGTGCCACCGACTATGGTATATTCCATATTCGATTTAACTAGCATTTCTTCCATTACACGAGATTGTGCATTTGTACGATACAAAATAGCAAAATCATCTAATGAGCGATTTTCTTTTTCCATTAACTCTTGAATAGTCTTTACGACAAATTGAGCTTCTTGCTTTTCGTCATATGAGCGACAGAGCAAAATTTTCTCGCCTTCCTCGTTATCTGTACGAAGTTTTTTTGGATAACGGCTGGCGTTATTTTTTATGACGTCATTAGCCGCTTGTAAGATGCGAGAAGTAGAACGATAATTTTGCTCAAGCATAATTGCTTTGGCAGTCGGATAAGCCTTTTCGAAAGATAAAATATTTTGGATATCCGCACCACGCCAGCGATAAATGGATTGGTCAGAATCTCCTACCACACAAATATTTTGGAATTTCTTTGCTAGCATTTGCACTAAACGGTATTGTGAATGGTTGGTATCTTGATATTCATCCACATGGATATATTGGAAACGATTTTGATAATATTCCAATACATCAGGTACTTCTTCAAATAAACGAATCGTTTGCATGATCAAATCATCGAAATCGAGTGATTGATTTTTGCGCAAACGTTTTTGGTAATTTTCATATACTTGCGCTACTGTACGTTCATATGGATTTGATTCGTTTACTTGTGCTTGATATGTTTTGACATCAATACATTCATTTTTTGCTGAGCTAATAGCATTCAACATTGAACGTGGATCAAATCGTTTAGCGTCTATATTAAGTTCCTTTAACGCACCTTTAATCACCGTTAATTGGTCTGATGTATCTAATATCGAGAAGTTTTTGTTGTAGCCAATTCGATCAATATCTCTTCGCAAAATACGTACGCACATAGAGTGGAATGTTGAAACCCACATACGTTCTCCAGTGCCGTTACCAAGTAGACCATCAATTCTTTCTCTCATTTCACGTGCTGCTTTATTAGTAAATGTAATCGCTAAAATTTTAGATGGATATACTTGTTTTTCAATAACTAAATATGCGATACGATGAGTTAGCACGCGCGTTTTACCAGAGCCGGCACCCGCCATTATAAGTAGCGGTCCCTCTGTCGTTTTGACAGCTTCTTCTTGTTCTTTATTCATACCTTTTATTAAGTTCTTCGTTAGCTGTTCCATAACGCACCACCTTTAAACAAACATTTGTTCTTAATTATACTATATTATTTTTTATCTTTCACTGCTTTTACTGTTTGTAATGCAGTTTTTAAATCGTCATAAATGATATTTCCTACAACAATTGTATCGGCGTATTCAGCCATTACTTCCGCTTGAGCTGCAGAAGTAATGCCACCGCCGTAAATTAATTGGGTTTGTTGTAATTCTTGACTAATTATTTTCACTAATTGTGGGTCACCATATGTGCCACTATACTCCATATAAAAAACAGGGAGTCTAAAGAAGTTTTCGGCCATTCTTGCATATGCAACCACATCATCTTCATCTAAATCTGTTTTTGCACTGGATAATTTCGCTGCTTTACAATCACCATTTAAGATACAATATCCTTCTGCAATTAGCTCGTCCCACATCATTATATCGCCATATGCTTTTATCGCTTCATGATGTAAATCTTTTACCCAAGTTGTGTCCGTGCTATTTAATACTGTAGGAATTAAATAATAATCGTAACCCGGTGTTACTGATTCTAAGTTAGATATTTCCAAAGCTACTGGAACTGTAAAACGACGAATGCGAGCAAGAAAATCTAACACGCTATCAATTGTCACATTGTCAGTTCCTCCTACAATTATGGCATCTGTACCTGATTCACATAATGCTTCTAGTACTTCATCTGTTATATTTTTTGCTGGATCCACCTTGAACACATGCTGCCAGTTTTTTATCTCCATGAATTACCCACCTATCTAAATTTCTTTCTATGAACAGTATACACAAAACAAGCCTTTCGCTACTATCTGCGAAAGGCGGGTAGAAGAATTTTATCATCTAGTTAGCAACCAGCTTAAAAAGGAAAAAACTGAACAGAATCTGTCCAGTTATTTAGTCCATGTTAAACGGTAATGCTTCTTATTTAGGTGCTTGAAAGGGTTTTTCGTCAGGATAAAGACGGCCTAACATTTCGTCATACGTATCATTACCATAATCAAAACATCTGCGCACGCGAGATATTGTCGCAGTAGATGCACCTGTTTCTTTTTTTATGGTTTCATACGTTTTTTTCAAGCGTAAAAGATGAGCAACTTCAAAACGTTGTGCTAATGATTGGATTTCACTAATTGTGCATAAATCATCAAAAAACTTATAGCACTCTTCAATATTATTTAACTCTAAAACGGCTTTGAACAATTGGTCCGTTTGATGGCCTTTAATTTTCTCAATTTGCATAAATACTTTTCCTCCTCCCTATTCGGGTGCCTAACGATATTTTCTCGTCCAGGATTGGAAGGTTTAGGGTGATCCCATGATGGACAAAACATACATGATTGTAACATGTCTACGAGTTCGCCGCTACCCTATAACAACTAACTATTATCATTTATATTTTACCATCATGTAGTCACCGATTTCAATTTAACGCTTTAAAGCACTACTATCTCATAACTGATGGAAATAATACTTTTTTCTTCATTACATCGAAAATACCTCGCTGTGTGATCCGAATATAAGGTAAATGTGTCGATTGCAAGAATAATAGAGTATAGATTGCATCTCCATGATGATAGCCTCGTTCTGCTAAGGCTGTTTTCAATGCTTTTTCTTGCTCAATTAGCTTTTCTAGTGGCTCTACCGACAAACAACCACCAAGTGGTAATGGTAAGCTTTCTACTACTTCACCATTTTCTACAATGACAATTCCACCATCCATCTTTTTCATAGCATGGAATGCAAGAAGCATTGCTTGAACGTCTTTACCGATTAAAATAATATCTCCTGTGCAAGAATAAGAAGAAGCGAATCCTTGAAGTTTGTTTGCAAAACCTTTAATCAATGTATTCACACGCCATTTACCTTGACGATCGACAAGCATTAAAAAGCATTCATCATGTTCCTCACTTAAATGTCCATCATTTGTATGGACAGATACTTTATATGGCTTTGTGATAACATCATTGACCATCTCAATACCAAATGGCATTGAAAACTGGCAATCTTCTTCTGATAAATCAAAATCTAAATCTAAAGAACCTAATGTTGAAAAATCAGTACCTTCTAAAGAGAGAACCTTTTGTCCATCACGTTTGAGCCATACGCCTTTTGACAAGACGCTCACAGGTATAGGATGATATTCATCTTGTAAAATATTCAATGTTGCATAGCGACCAGTCGCTATAAAGCCATGTACATCGGTCATATTATAATAGCGCGCTACATTATAAGAAGCCATTTGATATGCATCAATTGGATCTACACCAGCATCAAGCGCAACTTGAATACATTTATCCATAATACCGTCTTCATAAAATGATGGTGTCGCTCCATCTGTTGTCATCATTAGGTGATCAAAGATATCTAATTCCTTGTCTAAAATATCTTTTAATAAATTTGGCAAATCTGGGCGGATAGATGAATGTCTCAATGTTACTGCATAACCATGTAGAATTCGGTTCTCCACTTCTTCAACAGTCATTGACTCATGGTCACCATCTGCACCAAATAGTTTCAATCGTGATAAAGTTCGAGAAGATGCTCCAGGTAAATGCGTTTCAATTTTTTTGCAATATGCTTTTGCAGCTTGTAACCAATAAAGCATTTGGTCATCACCAGCTACTAATCTTGGCCAACCAGTTAATTCGCCTCCTAGTAATACATCTCGTCGTTCCAGCCATTCATGAATAGTGGTTGTTGTAAATAAATCATGTTCATGAAATAATTCTGTTTGCGAATCAAAACGAACCCACCAATAAAATGAAAATGGTAGTTGCTTTAGTTGATCTAAAATTGAAAACGCTTTCTTGTTACTGAGTTCTAAAAAGAACGTCATATTATCTGATAGGAATGTAGTAGTTCCCAATTGTGTAGAATAATCTGCTAATGTTTGGGGATTATAAAGTTGAAATGGATGTACATGTGGTTCGATATAGCCTGGAACAATTGTTTGTCCCTTCGCATCTACGATTTCTGTCCCCTTTATATTAACCGGCATTTTAGGACCTGCATAAATAATGCGATCCCCTAAAATCCAAATATTTCCCTGCATCCATCGTTTATACATGCTATGTAAATAACGTGCGTTGGTTATTACAATGCTGGGTGCTACCTTACCATCTATTACAGCTACTTGCTGTCTTATTTCCCCAATTTTCCATGCTGGTTCTAGCATTGCATCCATCTCCTTTCTGTAAAGTGTGTGCTTTTTTGCCATGATTATTTTGTGAGTGAAATTCAATTTGAATTTTTTGTATTATAAGGTAATCGTATCATAGCACTTTAGGAAAGCAAAGCATTATGATTTGAATAATTATTTTTCAACTGGAGGTTAAAATGATGGCATTAGATGAAAATTTAAGTACTCGGAATGCTTTTTGTCGATTCGCATGGGGTGCTAGTTTGACAGCATTTGGCGTAGCTAAACTTTCTCGTAAACCTGATTGTATGCGTGGTAGAGCAATGGTTGTTTTAGGAGCTATGAAAATGGCAGAAGGAATTCTAAAATATTGTCCTACAAAGGCGATTTTGAACAATTCATTAACTTCTATAATGAACGAATTTCAATCAAGTAATTCTAACTCCTCTTCAGGTGGCTCAGGATTAGGTGCAGCTGCTTCGACTGCTATGGGTGGTATGAGCGGAGGCTCTTCATCTGGCTCTTCATCTGGCTCTTCATCTGGCTCTTCATCTGGCTCTTCTTCGTCTGGATCAGGATTAGGTGCCGTTGCTTCAGCTGTTATGGGAAATATGGGTGGAAGCTCTTCATCTAACTCCTCAGCTGGGTCAGGTTTAGGTGACATTGCTTCAGCTGTTATGGGAAATATGGGTGGAGGTTCTTCGTCTAACTCCTCAGCTGGGGCAGGATTAGGTGACATTGCTACAGCTGTTATGGGAAGTATGGGTGGAGGTTCTTCATCTGGTACAGGATCAGATTCTAACACGAATCCTATAGATGTTGCACAATTGATGAAAGACTTTGCTGGTACTTCTACGTCAAACACATCAAATAACCAGCAACAAAACACCCAAAATAATCAACAAGCTAATGCTAATCAGCAAGCCGGCTCAAATAAACAGTCTAACTCTAACCAACAGTCAAATTCAAATCAGCAAACGAATAAGCAACAATCGAATTCGAATCAACAAACGAACAAGCAACAACCGAATTCAAACCAACAATCTAAACCTAAAGGTGCGACAGGACAATCATGATGCAAGCTGCCCGAACATAATTCGGGCAGTTTTTTTGGCTGTCCGTCGCTTTTACATGGTTCTCCAACCAATATCCCTACGATAGAAAAAACCATTCCATTCTTCTTTTGCTAATCCTTGATAAACTTTTTCTTGTGCTTCTTTTAATGATGGTGCTTTTGTGGCTACTAATAAAACACGTCCACCATTGCCTACATATTGTTCTTCAATACGTTTGGTTCCTGCATGAAATACATCGAACTGTTGTGAAAGCTGCTTTAAAGGAGGTAATGGATTCCCTTTTGTAACATCGCCAGGATAACCATCAGAAGCAATGACTACACCTAACATCGATTCGTCAGACCATTTGAGATTATATGGCGCTCCATTCATTAGTGCCATCATAAATTCCCCAAAATCTGAAGTCATCCTTGGTAACACTACTTGAGTTTCAGGATCACCGAAACGTGCGTTAAATTCAATTACCTTTGGACCTTCATTCGTCAAGATTAATCCCGCATATAAAATACCTGTAAAAGGCTTTCCTTCTGCTGACATCGCTTGTACGGTTGGTGCGACAATCTCGTTATATGCACGAGTCACCACTTCCTCAGAAATTTGTGGTACCGGTGAATAAGCTCCCATCCCGCCTGTATTCGGACCTTTATCTCCATCGAATGCTCGTTTATGATCTTGTGCAATGACCATTGGATAAATTTGTCCATTATGAACAAATGACATATAAGAGAATTCTTCACCATCCAAAAATTCTTCAATGACTACTCGAGAGGAAGATTCACCGAATCGTTGATTACCAATCATATCGCGAACTGCATCAATTGCTTCTTGTTCATTCATTGCAACAATAACGCCTTTCCCCGCCGCAAGCCCATCTGCTTTCACAACGATCGGAGCACCCATTTTCTGAATATATGCAACCGCTTGTTCTGCATCTGTGAACGTAGCATAAGCCGCTGTTGGAATATTATATTTCTGCATCAATTCTTTCGCAAAGGATTTACTTCCTTCAATTTGAGCTGCGGCTTTAGTTGGACCAAAGATAAGCAAATTTTGTTCATTGAATGCATCAACAATTCCTTCTGCAAGTGGTTGTTCAGGGCCTACAAACGTTAGATCAATTGCATTTTCTTTGGCAAATTTGATTAATGTTTCAAAGTCTGTTGCAGCGATATTCACACATATTACATCTTGCTCCATACCATCATTACCCGGTGCGACAAATACTTTTTCAACAGATGGCGATTGTGCAAATTGCTTGGCAATAGCATGTTCACGACCTCCACCGCCTATAACTAAAATATTCAACGGAAATCCTCCTTATGTAAAGAAAACACGCTCAATTTTCGGGCGTGTTCTTTTAATGAAATATTTGTTAACATTTTCGAAAAAACGTTCTAACTACAATGCCCGCCGCATAACTTCGCTAGCTTCGACTTAGAAGTGAGTGCTATTCGTAGGCACTAGTGTTTAGTGTTTAAAATGTCTTACTCCAGTAGTTACCATTGCGATTCCATATTTATTTGCAACATCGATAGAATCTTGGTCACGTTTTGAGCCTCCTGGATGGATGATTGCAGTTATACCTGCTTTTGCAGCTTCTTCTACTGTATCTGGCATTGGGAAGAATGCGTCAGACGCTAATGCTGCTCCTTTTGCTTTTTCGCCAGCTTGTTCTAGAGCGATTTTAGCAGAACCAACACGATTCATTTGACCAGCACCTACGCCAAGTGTCATTTTATCATCTGTTACAACGATAGCATTTGATTTAACGTGTTTTACAACGGACCAGCCTAGTTTTAAAGCTTCCCATTCTTGTTCAGTTGGTTGGCGTTCAGAAGTTACTGTAATTTCCGCTTCGTCAAAGCCTTTACGGTCTGGTTCTTGAACTAGTAAACCACCTTCAACAGATACTGTATTGAATTGGTCGCGTTTTTGTTGTTCGAAAGAGATTTTAAGTAGACGAACATTTTTCTTCACTGTTAATTTTTCAATTGCTTCGTCTGTAAATGCAGGAGCAATAATAATTTCTAGGAAAATTCCAGCAAGTTTTTCAGCTGTTTCTGCATCTACTTCACGGTTCAGTGCAACGATACCACCAAAAATTGATGTTGAATCTGCTTCATATGCTTCGTTAAATGCTTCCGCAATTGTTTCACCGGTACCAACGCCACATGGATTCATATGTTTAACTGCAACTGCTGCTGGTTGTTTGAACTCTTTAATGATTTGAAGTGCTGCATTTGCATCTTGAATATTGTTGTAGGAAAGTTCTTTACCATGTAATTGTTCGGCATATGCGATAGAGAAATCAGATGCTAAACGTTTTTGATAGAACGCTGCTTTTTGGTGAGGATTTTCACCGTAGCGAAGAGGTTGTTTTAATTCATAAGTTAGTGTTAGTTGATCCGGGAACTCTTCACCAACATAGTTTGTTAAGTAATTTGAAATATATGAATCATACGCTGCTGTATGACGGAATACTTTTGCTGCTAAACGACGACGTGTTTCAAGCGTTGTATGGCCTTCTGCTTTTAACTCTGCAAGTACAGAACCGTAGTCATTTGCATCTACGATTACTGTTACGTATTTTTGGTTTTTCGCAGCTGAGCGTAGCATTGTAGGACCACCGATATCGATATTTTCAATCGCATCAGCAAATTCAACGTTTGGTTTTGAAATAGTTTCAACGAATGGATAAAGGTTTACACATACAATTTCGATTGGTTCGATGCCATGTTCTTGCATTTGTGCTTGATGCTCTGGATCATCATATTTTGCAAGAAGGCCACCGTGAATCATTGGGTTCAATGTTTTAACACGTCCACCTAAGATTTCAGGGAATTTTGTTACTTCATCTACAGAAGTAACAGTTACTCCGTTTTCTTGTAAATGTTTTTTCGTACCACCAGTTGATAAAATTTCGTAGTCCATTGCCTCTAATTCTTTCGCAAATTCTAAGATGCCTGATTTATCAGAGACACTGATTAATGCACGTTTCGTCACAATAATTTCCTCCTTGAGTTTAAGCCAACAGATGTTTGTGTTGGTATGTAAGATTCTGGCGACATAAGTCACCACTGTTAATCTAGTAATGATTGCAATGCAGCTGGATAAATCTCATGTTCTACTTCATGAATTGCTCGCTCTGTCTTCTCACGATCACCGTCAATCACATTTACGGCACTTTGCATAATAATCGTACCAGTATCCATTCCTTCATCCACATAATGAACTGTGACTCCAGTAATTTTCACACCATGAGCCATTGCTTGACCAATGGCATCTTTTCCAGGAAAGGATGGTAGTAAAGATGGATGGATATTAATTATTTTCGAAGGATAGGCAGAGAGTAACGTGTCACCAATTAATCGCATATAACCTGCAAGCACTAGCCATTCAACCTGATTCTCTTTCAAAGC
>DATMJF010000305.1:0-2325 GCA_035554455.1 Rummeliibacillus sp. | reverse complement strand
AATTGTAAATCATCATTCTCTTTAAAAGGTACAGGCTGATTGATAATAATGGCTAATCCACCAGCACTAATATCTTCTGTAATAAATTGATAAAATTGATGCTCAAATTCGACCGCAATATCGACTGGAGTAAGGACCCTTACAAATTCACGTCTTTGTATTTTAATAATCTCATCATCAGTAGGAAAGGAAAGCATAATCATTGGAATATTAGATTTGATTCTTCCTAATACTTGTGTTTTGAAAGCATGCGCTACTTTTGAATCATCTACAAAAGATGCTCGATATTGGCTACCTTCAAGGAGAAAAGACGTTTTATTTGTTTTAACGTCTATTGGATAGTCTATATAGATCGCATTGTTTTTTTGCTCTACAATTTTGCAGCGAAAACGTTCTGACGTTTCTGAAGAAATTGATTCTAAAATAATGTTCGTACCTATTTTCAATTCCATTGCAATCTCCCTTTATGATTCTTAGGTTGTGTTTTTATTATGCCATGGAATAGCCATTTTAGCTATATAAAATCAAAATATAGGTAATGACATTTATGAAAGTTTCTCATTTTTTATAACTTCTCCAGTCTCAGTATCCACTAAAATTTTATAAGTATGTGGAACAGGAGATGTATCCATACGAACTGTTAATTCATAACATAGTCTTTCAGCATAATCTTTATTTTCGCTATATGCCAAGTCTTCATTAACGACTTTCGCATCCTTATTGAAAAATTCATCCCAATTTATTTTCTTCACTAACTGAGGCTTAAGTTTTTCTTTTTGAATATATTCGATTCCATTTAAACCTACTACTTCACCAGTGTCTTTTGCAATTTTGACTTGTACTCCATCTGCGTAAACTTTTGCCTTTGTCTTTTCATCAATTCTTGCATAAGTTATATGCCAAACATTGCTATTTTCTCTTGCATCTGTTTCTTTAACATCCTTATAGCCTAATTCTTTTAATCGTCGATCTGCAGATTGTTTTAATTGATCTAAAGGCATTGCTTTTTTATCAAATGGTCTTTCTACTAGATAAGACAGTAGATGTCCACCCTTTTGAGTTATATCCGCATAACCTGTTCGTTCTCCTTTATGAAAAACAATTTGATAGAAAGGATAAGGTGCTCCCTTTTTACTTTGATTCACGGATACTGTGGCATTTCCAAGTTCTGGGAACATTACATAAAAACGCGCAATTGCTTCATCTTTTGTAATTTGCTTATCATTAAGCTCTTTTAATTCTTTCTTTTTTTCATAGTCTGATTCACTTGCTGTTAAAGGAAAATCACTTTCTGTATAGGTTTTCACAGACTGTGATAACTTATTAAATCCTGATGTATCTTTTTCTGTTGTCTGTTCTTCTAACCAGTGTTTATAATTATTGTCTGCTTGCAATATATGTGCAGTTGCAATTTGCCAATCAGATGTAAAATTAGTTAAATTATTTGATACTTGTTTGGCGTTATCATGCCATTTAGTAGCATTTTCTTGAGAGGTTAACGTCATTTTCGCATTATTACCTAATCTTCCTAAATAATTCATCCATTGTGTCGTAAAATCACGATCTAAAGGTAAATCTGCAATCGAATAGCGGATGTCAGATGATAGTCTCCAAACATCTTGCAATGAATTTTGAAACGCAGTAGGATCTTTGAAAAGCAAAGACTGTTGCACTGCTTGTTGTAATTCATTTAATTGTGTAGAAGCATCTGCCATCTTTCCAGTATATTGTCCATGCAATAAATACTTTAACTCATTGTTTTCACGATTAGATGCAAAACTGAATATTAGACAAGCAACGAAAGCGTAACTTAATAAGAATATTGTTTTTTTCATCTCTATCCTCCTTTAAATACAGAAAATGTGCTCGCCTATTTGTGTAATTTGTTTTCTTGTCCAAATCCATTGACTAGTAGCTGTTTTTGGATTGAAATAATATAATGCATGTTGTGAAGGATCCCAACCATTCATAGCATCTATAACAGCTTCCATAGCTTGCTTGTTTGGCGTTAACCATATTTGTCCATCAGCAACTGCTGTAAAGGCTCTTGGTTGGAATATAATCCCTGATATTGTATTAGGAAAGTCTGGACTATCACGACGATTTAGAATAACTGCCGCTACGGCCACCTGACCTTCATATGGCTCTCCTCGAGCTTCACCAAAAACTGCATTGGCCATTAATTTCAAATCCTCTTCAGAAAATTTGCTAGGCACTTGCATATTTGTTCCTGCGCCTGCTCCCTCAGAAGATTTCTTTTCTCCACCGTAGTAAGTGAATTTATTTCCTTTGTTAATTTGATCCATTACATAGGCTTTATCGTAT
>DATMJF010000304.1:0-11113 GCA_035554455.1 Rummeliibacillus sp. | reverse complement strand
AGATAGTACGATTATTGCGCCACTTCAATTTACAAATACGGATGATGTTGATCGACAAAACATTATTCGCTTTTGCTTTGAAAGACAGTTGCAAATTCGGAAAAAAGAAACCGTTTTTTAGTCCTCGATTTGAGGGCTTTTTTTCTTTTATAATAGGTGGAGTGAGAAAAGATGAGTCTAGGCAGAACGAGCACCCTCCGCTTTTCGATTGTCCAGCTACGGCGGCTAGACTCTCGAGTCATTTCAGTCCCTCGGTCGAAAGCTGAAAAACGCTTTCGATTCGTGCCTTCCAATGATTTTCGAGTCTGAACAAGCCACCTCCGCTTTTCTTGTCCAGCTGCGGACGCTTGCTGCTCGAGACACTTCACCTCCTCGGTCGAAAGCTGAAAAGATGCTTTCGATTTGGAGGTTCCAGTGCTTGTCGCAGCAGAACGAGCACCCTCCGCTTTTCTGTGATACAATATTACGGAAAGAAAGGGTTGATACCGTGAAAAAGAATATTCAAATCGCTATTGATGGTCCTGCAGGGGCTGGTAAAAGTACAATTGCTAAGATTGTAGCAGAGAAACTAGGCTACACTTATATTGATACTGGTGCAATGTATCGTGCACTTACATTAAAAGGATTGAAAGAACATATAGATTTAGAGAATGCAGAAAGTGTAACCAATTTATTGGCTAAAACTACTATTGAACTAAAACCATCTGAACGAGGTCAACTTGTGTACCTTGATGGACAAGATGTAACAAAAGAAATTCGTTCAAATGAGGTCACTGGAAATGTTTCACGAGTTGCATGTCATGCTACAATGCGTGAAATTATGGTAGAACATCAACGTGGAATGGCAGAACTTGGTGGCGTAGTCATGGATGGAAGAGACATTGCTACAGCGGTATTACCTAACGCTGAATTGAAAGTTTATATGTCAGCAACAGTAGCAGAACGTGCTCGTCGTCGTTATGAAGATAACAAGCAAAGAGGAATTGACTCTTCAATTGAAAAATTACAAGAAGAAATTGCTTTACGGGATAAAATAGATAGTGAACGTGAAGCATCTCCACTAATACAGGCTCCAGATGCAATTTTCCTAGATACTACTGATTTAACAATAACACAAGCAGCCGATGCTATTTTAAATTTAGCGAGTGAAAGGATGGCATAAATTATGGACTTTTATCAATTTGCTAGGTCTGTTGTTTTTACTGTGTTGAAGCCTATCTACCGTATGGAAGTTATTGGTTTAGAAAACTTCCCTAAAGAAGGCGGAATTCTACTATGTTCTAATCATATCGATAATCTAGATCCACCAATAGTAGGTATCTGTGCTCCAAGACCTGTTAATTTTATGGCAAAAGAAGAACTTTTTGAATTACCAATTTTAAAAAGTGTTTTACCAAAGGTTCATGCATTTCCAGTAAAACGAGGACTTAGCGATCGCCAAGCCCTCAGAATAGCAATCAATACCTTAAAAGAGGGTCAAGTTGTTGGTCTTTTCCCAGAAGGAACACGAAACAAAACTGGCAAACTTGGTAAAGGCTTCACAGGTGCAGGTTTTTTTGCATTACGAGGAAATGCGGATGTTGTACCATGTGCGATCATAGGTCCATATAAACCATTTCGAAAGTTAAAAGTTGTATTCGGTAAACCGATTGAAATTGAACCTTACCGTGAAGAAAAAGCTAAACCTGAAGAGGTAACTGAAGTCATAATGGCGAATATACAAACGTTATTAGACGAACATCACCCTGAAAATAAAAAATAATTGTATTTAAAGGGTTAATTTTTGTCTTTACTAGCAAATTCTAATAAAATAGAGAGTGAACATTGTGAAGGAGGATTACATATGTCTGAAGAAATGAACTTAAACGAAGTAAAAGAAATCCGTGAAGGCGATATCGTTACAGGAAAAGTAAACAAAGTTGAAGACAAAGTTGCTATAGTAACAATCGCTGGTGCACCTTTTGATGGCGTAGTACCAATTAGTGAGCTTTCAAGCTTACATGTGGATAAAGCTTCTGACGCTGTCTCCGTAAATGATGAATTAGAATTATTAGTAACAAAAATTGAAGAACCTGATGATAATAACCCAGGACAATACGTACTTTCAAAACGTCAAGTAGACGCAAAGCGTGCTTGGAAGGTATTAACTGAACAATTCCAAAACGGAGAAGTTATTGAAGCAGAAGTAAAGGATGTAGTAAAAGGCGGCTTAGTAGTTGACCTGGGCGTTCGAGGTTTTGTACCAGCTTCATTAGTTGAAGATCATTTCGTTGAATCATTTGATGATTATAAGGGAAAAACTTTAACTTATAAAATTGTAGAAATGGATCAAGAGAAAAATCGCCTTATCCTTTCACATCGTGCTGTTGTAGAAGAACAAAAAGCAGAGAAAAAAGGAGAAGTCATCAACAATATTCATGTAGGTGATATTATTGAAGGTACGGTTCAACGCTTAGCATCGTTCGGCGCGTTTGTTGATCTTGGTGGCGTTGATGGTCTTGTGCATATTTCTCAAGTTTCACACGAACACATTGAAGATGTTTCAAAGGTTCTTTCAGAAGGACAAAAAGTAACAGTAAAAGTAATCTCAGTCGATCCTGATCAAGAACGTATATCTTTATCTATTAAAGAAACTCTAGAAGGTCCATGGTCACATGTAGAAGAAAATGCTCCTGTTGGTGCAATATTAACGGGTACAGTAAAAAGACTTGTTACATTCGGAGCGTTTGTAGAAGTTTTCCCAGGTGTAGAAGGTCTTGTGCATATTTCTCAAATTTCACATAATCATATTTCGACACCACATGAAGTGTTAAAAGAAGGCCAAGAAGTTCAAGTCAAAGTACTTGCTGTCAACAAAGATGAAAAACGTTTATCGCTTAGCATCAAAGATTTAGTGAAAAATGAGAACGAATCTGAAGTGGAAGAGTTTGAATTTCCTGAAGAAACAACGGGCTTCTCATTTAGCGATGTAATTGGTGATAAACTTAAAAACTTCAATAAATAATGAATATAGAGTGAAACTTCACTCAGTGGGAATTTTCTTCATACACCAGTGAGTGGTAGTTAACCAATCAAGCTTTTATGGGCAGTGCAGTGGCTCCTCTTTTCTCTCACTTGAGTCTTGAAATAGTTGGCATACTGCTCGTTACGGCGGGATAGAATAATCAAGAGCAGGCGATGGCTAATTTGCTTTCGTCTGTTTTTTCTTGCATTACAGTCAAATTTTGATAAAATAAGTATACAAAATGACTTTAATTGTAGGTGATGGTGAACTTATCAGGTACCATCATCTTTTTTGTTGTATAATAACACTTATTAGAAGTCGGAAGGATGTAGAAAGTTATGACGAAACCGATCGTAGCAATTGTCGGCCGTCCAAATGTCGGTAAATCGACTATATTCAACAGAATCGTAGGAGAGCGTGTCTCAATCGTGGAAGATATTCCAGGTGTAACGCGTGATCGTATATACAGTTCTGCGGATTGGCTAACACATGAATTTAATATTATTGATACAGGTGGTATCGATATCGGAGACGAACCTTTCTTAGACCAAATTCGTTCTCAAGCAGAAATTGCAATGGACGAAGCAGATGTCATTATTTTAATGGTCAATGGTCGTGAAGGTGTTACGTTAGCAGATGAGCATGTAGCGAAAATTTTATATAAAACAAAGAAACCAGTTGTTTTAGCAGTAAATAAGATTGACAACCCTGATATGCGTGATATGATTTATGATTTTTATTCATTAGGATTTGGCGATCCATTCCCAATTTCAGGCTCTCATGGACTAGGACTTGGGGATTTACTTGACGAAGTAGCAAAACATTTTCCAAAAGAAGATGAAGAACAATATGATGAAAATGTCATTAAATTCTCATTAATCGGCCGTCCAAACGTTGGTAAGTCTTCTCTTGTAAATGCTTTTTTAGGCGATAATCGTGTAATCGTAAGTGATGTAGCAGGTACTACTCGCGATGCTATTGACTCTAACTATGAATATGATGGACAAGAATATGTCATCATCGATACAGCTGGTATGCGTAAAGAAGGTAAAGTGTACGAATCTACAGAAAAGTATAGTGTTCTTCGTGCACTAAGAGCAATTGAACGCTCAGACGTCGTTTTAGTCATTTTAAACGGCGAAGAAGGCATTCAAGAACAAGACAAGAAAATCGCTGGTTATGCACATCAAGCAGGTAAAGCGGTTATTATTGTCATGAACAAATGGGATGTCGTCGAAAAAGATGAAAAAACAATGAATGAAAAAACAAAAGAAATTAGAGAACAATTTCAATTCTTAGATTACGCACCAATCGTATTCGTATCAGCGAAAACTAAAAAACGTGTTCATTCACTTTTACCTGTTATTAATCGTGTAAGTGAAAATCATGCAATGCGTATTCAATCGAGCATATTAAATGAAGTAATCTCTGATGCAGTTGCTCGTAATCCTGCACCAACAGATAAGGGACGCCGTTTACGCATTTACTACGTGACACAAGTGGCTATAAAACCACCAACATTTGTGGTATTCGTAAATGATCCAGAATTGATGCATTTTACGTATGAACGTTTCTTGTTAAACCGTATACGTGAAACATTCGATTTCGAAGGTACACCAATTAAATTGATCACACGAGCTCGTGATTAATAATAAAAGAATATGTAGTCGAAAGGAGATTTCAACATGAATCGCGTAGCAGTACTAGGAGCAGGTTCTTGGGGAACATCTTTAGCCATTGTCTTAGCAGAAAATGGCCATGATACTTTACTTTGGTCACATCGTAAAGAACAAGCAAATGAAATTAATATCCAACATACAAATGCAAAATATTTACCAAGCACTATTTTACCGGATAACTTAAAAGCGACTTCGGATATCGCCAAAGTTGTAGAACACGCAGAAATCATTGTTATGGCAGTTCCAACAAAAGGTATTCGTGAAACTTGCCAAAAAATGTTACAAACTTTAAACAAGAAAGCACTTTTTGTTCATGTTTCAAAAGGGATTGAACCAGATTCTTTAATGCGTATATCAGAAATAATTCGCGAAGAAATTCCTGCAAAATTTATTGAAGATATTGTCGTTCTATCAGGTCCAAGCCATGCAGAAGAAGTAGTTCAACACCATCCAACTACTGTTGCTTCAGCATGTGAAAATATAGCTTCTGCAGAACGAATTCAAGATTTATTCATGAACCAATACTTTCGTGTATATACAAATGAAGATGTAGTAGGAGTAGAAATAGGCGGTGCGTTGAAAAACGTTATTGCACTAGCAGCAGGTGCTGTAGATGGTCTAGGATTTGGTGATAATGCTAAAGCTGCGCTAATTACACGTGGCTTAGCTGAAATTTCACGTTTAGGTGTGAAATTAGGAGCTAATCCTTTAACATTTGCAGGACTAGCTGGTATGGGCGATTTAATCGTTACATGTACAAGTGTCCATTCTCGTAACTGGAGAGCTGGTAACATGTTAGGCAAAGGTTTATCATTAGATGAAATTCTTGACCAAATGGGTATGGTTGTTGAAGGTGTTCGAACAACACAAGCTGCTCATCAACTAGCAGCAAAATATGATGTCTCTATGCCAATTTCTGAAGCATTATATGGCGTATTATTTGAAGGAAAAAATCCTCATAAAGTTGTAAAAGAACTAATGCTAAGAGAAAAAACACAAGAATTGGATGCTACTTACGAATAAAGAACTTCTTTAAGTGAAGTCTTACTTCCTAAAAAATGAGGATAAAAATTAGTTGTCACAAAATTGTACGAATATAAAAAGGGTATCCTAGAATTAGCCAATTACTATACTAGTGCTCTATTGTTAATAGAAAACAAGAGATGTACACAAGTCATCTCTTGTTTTTTTATGTTATACTGTCATCTATGAGAAAAGTCCTCTGTACATATGAAAGGTGGTTGTACTGTTGAAAGAATTAGTGCTACTAGCAGGCACAGGTATATCGCCAATGGATATGATGTGGGTATCCTTTTATTCCATCGGTTTTTTGCTAATTGCATCAGGGTTGATTTATTTAAGTAGACAAAAAATAAAAAACAACTTTATAAGTACAATTGTGGCTTTAATAGCCTATGTTTTCCTCATCATTGGATTCTTAACGATGGTGTTTGTTGTAATGACTTTTTAATCATCAAATAAATGAGGGTAGTAGATGAAAAAAATTAATTTATTATTATTCATATCTCTTATTGCTATATTACTATCGGGTTGTATGTATCCAGATAAAGAAAAAATGGAAAATCAGGTGCCGGATGAGGCCCAGCTACTAACTGTTCAAAAGGCAGTAGACCAATTTAGAAAAGATACAAATGGTTTATTACCAATCCAGAACCGAGATCAAGATGTAGATCAATATATTAAGTATCCAATCAACTTTGAAAAGCTAACGCAAGGTTATATTGCAAAAGCGCCAGGTAATTCCTTTGAAAAAGGTGGCATTTATCAATACGTAATCTGGAAAGCAGAAAGTAAAAATCCAGAAGTTAAATTAGTGGATTTACGAGGTTCTGAAACGATTCGGGAATTAAATATTAAAAAAGGCGTTAATGGATTTGTACCTATTTCAAAACAAATCAAAGATGATGTCTATCAATTCGATTATAAAAAAATGGGGTACAAACAAGCGCCAACTGTTCCAAGTCCATATTCTAATACGCAATTACCTTTAGTTGTGAAAGGTACCGGTGAAATATGTATCGATTATTCAATTGAATTACAGAAGATTCTTGATGAAGGAAAAGTGAAAGTAAAACAAGGTGAAGATATACGTTACTTACTTTCTGATAAATATCCGATTCTACCAGCCTATTCACTACCATATACTGTGAATGATAAAAATGAAGTGGAATTTTTATCAAAATCAGATAAGAAATAATTCAACTTGCATTAATTGGTTCAACTAGTACGCAATACTGGGGATTAAAAACCCAGTATTGCGTAAAGTTTCACTTTATCCTTTAAAAGCGTTTCATGTCTTGTGCATGAAACGCTTTTTTTGCGCATAGGATATAGTGCTGAAAAAAAGGGGGAAGGATTATGTCACAAGAAGTGTACGAGCAAATGGCGACACGTACGAACGGTGATATCTATATCGGTGTTGTAGGGCCGGTAAGAGTCGGAAAATCAACGTTTACAAAGCGTGTAATGGATATTATGGTTTTGCCTAATATGCAGGATGAAAAGGAACGCCAACGAGCACAAGATGAACTACCACAAAGTTCTCCAGGGCCGGTTATAATGACGACAGAGCCCAAATTTGTACCAGCCAATGGTGCACAAATCTCAATTGGAGATCAAGATATGCCGTTTAAAATTCGATTTGCTGATTGTGTTGGCTATATTATTGATGGGGTGAAAGGGTATGAGGATGAAAATGGTCCAAAATTGGTACATACCCCATGGCATAATGAACCGATACCATTTCAAGAAGCAGCAAAGATTGGTACAGATAAAATCATTAGAGAACATGCAAATATTGGTGTAGTAATGACAACAGATGGCACAGTGAACGGAATTCCTAGAGACGCTGTTTGTCAAGCTGAACAAGATATTATTGAGCAATTACAAGAAATCGGTAAGCCTTTTGTCATAGTTGTAAATAGTAAAATGCCTGCACATAATAATGCAAAAGAATTATGCCAAGAATTACAAGAACGATACAACGCGCCAGTTATTTCAACTTCAGTTGATCAAATGTCATTGAATGAAGTACGACATATTCTTGAAGAAGCACTCTATGAATTTCCAATTGCAAAACTAGAAATGGATAAACCAGATTGGTTAGATGTATTAGATGATAGTCACGAATTAAACAAATTAATCAATCAATCTATTGATAATTGGAAGTCTTCAGTGAATAAAATTCGAGACATTGAACGCTTAACAAAAGAACTTTTACAAGAAGATTTCATTGCTTCTGCACAAGTAAAAAGTGTTGATGCAGGCTTAGGTCATGCAGTTATTAGCTTGCAATTAAAGAATGAAATCTTCAAATCAATCTGTGAAGAGTGGTTAGAAGAACCAATCCAAAGTAAGAAAGATTGGTTATTATTTATAAAAGAATCGCAACAAGCGAGAAAATCTTACCAACGATTCCACGAGGCAATTGAGCAAGCGCATAAAGATGGATATGGTGTTACATTACCAACACTTCAAGAATTTGAACCAACTAGACCTGAAATGATTAAACAAAATAATTTCTTTGGGGTTAAAATGGAAGTTAAGGCTCCTTCTTATCATATTTTGCGTATTGATATGGAAGCAGAGTTTGCTCCACTTATTGGATCAGAGTTCTATAGTCAGCAATTATTAAAAGATTTAACTTATGCATATTTGCATGATCGTGAAAAACTATGGGAAACACAAATATTTGGCACACCATTATTCGAAGTGATGAAGGAAAGTATTGCATATAAAACGGAAGCAGTACCAAAACACGCAAAAGCAAGAATGCGACAAACAGTTGAAAAAATGGTGAATAAAGGAGATCACGGAATGGTGACCTTTATTTTATAAATAAAGAAAAAATAATTTTAAGGTCTATTTACCATGGGTAAATAGACCTTTTTTTGTGGAAAAAAGATTTTATTTGCTTAAAGTTGGTAAAAGGAGTATAAATATTGTTGCACAGCGAAAAGGGTTGTGATAATCTTTTTACATGATTTAATCCAGACCCTTTGAGAGGAGGTGAATGGTGTGAATAAAACAGAATTAGTTAACTCTGTTGCAGAAACTGCAGATCTTTCTAAAAAAGACGCTTCTAAAGCAGTTGAAGCAGTATTTGAAACTATCCAAGAAGCTCTTGCAAAGGGTGATAAAGTTCAATTAATCGGTTTTGGTAACTTCGAAGTACGTGAACGTGCGGCTCGTAAAGGTCGTAACCCACAAACAGGTAAAGAAATTGAAATCGCTGCAAGCAAAGTACCTGCTTTCAAACCGGGTAAAGCGCTTAAAGATGCTGTAAAATAATACAAGCATCTGTTTTACATAGAGTAGCCAATTTGGCTACTCTTTTTTTTATTTTTGTTCTGTTATATTGGATTGTTGATATTTGAAAGGAATTGTTATTGTCTTTTTAGTTTTCGGCCGAGTAAGATTTTGGGGAAGACAACTAATTTTGGCTCGTCTTAAGGTATGGAAAAGGTAAAAAGTAGGAAATCGTACATAATTCGTGTATAAAAACCATGAAGAATTAAAAAATATCATATATCGTGTGAAAATAGCCAAAATCGGCCTCAGATTTTGCGAATGCAAGGCTTGTGTGGTACTCTCATTTTGAGACTCTTTATAGATATAATGGGGGATTTATGTTGATTAAAAAAAACTTAGAAAAAATTGACCATTCAACTTCGAATGTAAATTTAGAAAAAATAGAAAATGCAGTAACAATGATCTTAGAGGCAGTTGGAGAAAATCCATTTCGAGAAGGTCTTTTAGATACACCAAAGCGAGTAGCTAAAATGTATGCAGAAATGTTCCAAGGATTACATGAGGACCCAAGACAATATTTCGAAACCGTATTTCATGAAGGTCATGATGAAGTAGTACTAGTAAAAGACATTCCCTTCTTTTCGATGTGCGAACATCATTTAGTACCATTTTACGGCAAAGCACATATTGCGTATATTCCGCAAAATGGTGTAGTTGCAGGGCTTAGTAAATTAGCACGTACAGTTGAAACTATTTCACATCGTCCTCAATTACAAGAACGTATAACTGGCACAATTGCAGATACCTTAATGGAAATGCTTAATCCACAAGGAGTTTATATAGTGGTTGAAGCAGAACATATGTGTATGACAATGCGCGGAATTAAAAAGCCAGGGGCTAAAACGGTAACATCTGTAGCGAAAGGTATTTTCGAGAATGATGAAGTAAAACGTTCGGAAATACTATCGTTCATTCAAATGTCTTAAATCTCACGCTTTTTTGTGATATGATGGATGGAGAAAAGTCGAAAAAAGGAGAAACTTCAAATGGCTCAAAATGATTATGTAGTAATTCGTGCAAAAGAAGATGGAGTTCATGTCATTGGTTTAACTCGAGGGAATGATACAAAATTTCACCACTCTGAAAAGTTAGATAATGGCGAAGTGATGATTGCACAATTTACTGAGCACACATCTGCCATGAAAATTCGTGGTAAAGCAGAAATTCAAACGGCTTTCGGCGTTGTTGAAAGTGATGCAAAAAAATAATATTAAAGATAAATAGTTAAAGCCAAATTAAACAACAGGAAACAAACTGAATGGAGAAAAGTTTATGAATGCAACTATTATTGAAGAACAAGTATCGCAACTAAAAAATAATATTTTAAAGCAATTGCATCATAGAACGCTCCTTCAATTTACAGGTCAGCCAGTTATTGAAGATGATCAACTGTTATATTTATTGTTACCAAAATTAAATGGTGAACAATGGTCACAACAACTAGATTTTGCAGCGAGCGCAGTAGCAATGATTTATGCCGCTTTACATGGGCATGAACTTATCGATGAACAAGAAGCCACATCGAAAAGTCAACAGCTTACAGTGCTTGGAGGAGACTATTATAGCGGTATGTATTACACAACACTTGCTGCAATCCCAGATATTCAGCTGATTCGTTCTTTATCGGGAGCAGTCGTCAAAATTAGTGAATGTAAGACTGCTGTTTATGAACCTGAAAAACGTAACCTTGAAGAATGGTTTGAAGCTATTCGGGTGATTGAAGCAATGGCTACCCAACAATTTATGAAACGCTATGACTTTGACTGCTATATTGAAATTGCAGAACTTGGTTTGGTCTTAGCAAGATTTAAACGGGAAATGAAGCAATGGCAAGAAACGCATCAAAAGACACGTTTTATGAAAATTTTGGAGCAACATGAAAAGTATGCAAGTATGTCTTATGAGCAAATTCTTCAACATCAAATTTCTGATCTTTCATCTAAATTAATTCGAAGTGTTAAATCTTCTCCAATTCTACTAGATGAAGTAAAAACAATAATGTTACAGCATGTTGACAGTGATGTGCGAGAACATCAAACGATGAGAGAAGGTTGAGTATTAGTGTCACCACAATCGAAAGAAGAACGTGTACATGAAG
>DATMJF010000303.1:0-7413 GCA_035554455.1 Rummeliibacillus sp. | reverse complement strand
GAATGATGAAAAAACGACTCACCAGCATAATTCAACAGAACAAACAACTAAAGCAAGTAATACAGTAGATGAACGATTAAAAGAGCCAACAAAAGATACGCTTTGTGAATTTTGCAATATGAAGGTATTTGATGCAAAAGAAGAAATGGGTGCTTTTACAGCTCAAGCAATCAAGAAAGATGGCTCAACTATGTTCTTGGATGATATAGGGTGTATATTAAACCAAGAGAGAAAAGATAAAGTAACGTACGAAAAATATGTTCGTGACTATAATTCGAAAGAGTGGTTGAAATTAGATGATGCCATTATTGTAAAAGCAGACATAAAAACACCAATGAACTATGGTTATGCATTCTTCAAAGATCAAAAAAGTGCAGATGCATTTATGGAAAAAAATAAAGGTGCCCAGATTGCTAAAGTATCTGATATTGATAAAGTAGCTCATAAGCGATACGAAATGAAAATGAAAAAAATGCAAGATATGAAAAAAAATGATTCAAATAAAAAAATGGATATGCATTCAGATGATACCAATTCTGATAGTCAAAAATAATAAAAAAACTGTGGATGGCTGGGGGGAACTCTGGCCTTTTGTCGTGGAAGGGAGATAGACATAATTGAAAAGTTTTTGGGTATTAGTTGCTTTTTTTATCACTTCTTTTTGTCTGATCCCACAAGTTCATGCAAAAACAGCAACGTTGCAACAGCTAATTGACCAAACGCCCGAAGGAGGCGTATTGCATCTGCAAGGAACTAAGTATAAAGAAAATGTTATCATTCATAAATCTATTACAATTAAAGGTTCAAAGCGAACTATTTTAGAAGGCAATACACAAGAAGCTGTAATCAAAATAGAAGGTACAAATAACGTAAAAATAGAAAATCTCACTATTCAAAATGCTCATGTAGGAATTGTGGCGAAGAATGTACAAAATCTTCAATGTGAGGGAGTTACTCTAAAAAATAGTTGGAGTGGGATTCAGCTATACAACTCAAAAGGTGTTATGTTGCAGAATCTTTCGATTAAAGGGATTCATGGACATTACTCCAAAAAAGGAAATGGGATTGCTCTTTTTAATAGTAAGAATGTGATAGCAAAGCATAACAATATTGAAAATGTTCAGGACGGTATTTATTTAGAAAATGTAAATGATATTAAACTAGTTTCGAATAACATTGAAAATGGTCGATATGGAATTCATTTTATGTTTGTTAAAAATGGTCAAGCGAATAACAATACATTTAGAAGAAATGTAACTGGGATCATGTTGATGATGTCAGAAAATGCAATACTCTCAACAAATAAAATCGTTGAGCAAAGCGGATTGAATGCATCTGGAATGACTTTGTTCCAAGCAAAAAATATTAAAACCGTAGGAAACACATTTCAATCTAATCGTGCGGCAATTTCTGCTCAAAGTTTAACAAATTCAACGATAGAAAAGAATACCTTTTTAATGAACCAAACGGCAGTAGAATTGATTCGTTCAAATGAAAAAAACAACGTGAAGGAAAACGATTTTATTGGTAATATAGTGAATCTTCGTTCAGATGGGACAAACAGTGATATAGCTCGAAATTATTATGATGACTATGCAGGAATTGATGTGAATGATGATGGTATTGGTGATCGTTCTTATGTTGCGCTACAAAGTTTTGGACAATGGATGGTAAGACAACCAGCTTATCAATATTTTATCGAATCACCAAGTGTTGTTTTGTTAAATGAAATGGACCGTCAAACAAATGCAATTGAGAAAGAACAATTAGTTGATAAAACACCAATGATGCACAGTGCAATTAACATGGAACAAGAAAGTACAGTAAGTGTTGGAAAAGTTATTATAGGAATAGCTGTTATCCTATCAATACTATGGTTTTGGAGAAAGGAAATACAATGATGAAAAAAAGATTGCTAATAGGTATTTTCACTACATTATTATTCCTACAAGCTTGTGGCAATAAAGAATACAAACCAAAAGAGATTGTAAGCGAAACGGATGTTTGTAAAGTTTGCAATATGAGTATTGTCTATAAAGATTTTGCTGGTGAAATAGCCTTAACAAACGGTGATTATGAAATGTTTGATGATATTGGCTGTTTAATCGAATATATGAAAAATATGAATGAGAAAGATTTAGGAGAAGCCTTTATCAAGGATCAAAGTGGTAAGGTATGGCTGAATGTTAAAACAGCAACCTACGTTTATGACAAAGATATTTGGACACCCATGTCTTATGGTGTAATTGCATTTAAAACAAAAGACAGCGCAAAGAACTATATAAAAAAGGCAGGTAAGGGAGAACTATTAAGTTTTGCAGATTTAAAAACTTTTAAATGGGGTGTGCACCATTGAGAAATCACCTATTTATTCGTTTAGAATGGAGACAAATGTTACGGAGCCGATGGATGCAATCAGTGGCATTATTATTTGTTTTTGTTTTTGCATCGATTTCTCTGATTCAACAAATTGCTTTACCTAATGATTTAGGATTTACAAGACAAACCGCAAGTTTTCTAAATCTACTACTATTCCTACTCCCTTTATTTATCTTAACAATAGGCAGTATGGGCGTCGCAAGTGATATAGAGTCTGGTTGGTTTTCGTTGTTAAAAACATATCCATTGACTGTTATGCAATATATTATAGGAAAATACATTGCCTTACTGTTATCCTTTACGCTCATTCTATTGTTAGCTTTTGGTGTTGTATTTACTATGAACGGAATTTCTGGACAATTTCATTTTCCTACTATTTTTTTAGGTTTATCCATTTTGACAATGCTTATTTTTTCATCCATTGCTATACTATGTGGAATTTTAGCCAAGAACCGTTTACACGCTTTAGCTGTATCATTAGTTGTATGGGCTTTGTCATTATTGTTATTATCCTATGCCTTGATGGCTGTTGGTACTGTGGTAGCTGGTCACATTTTGCAAAAATTAACTATTGTAATGATTCATATTAATCCAGCTGAATGGATTCGATTTGGTTATTTTCTCTTCTCTGGTCAAACTTCCGTATTAGGTCCATCATTTTATAGTTTTACTGAGTTTTACAGTTCTCCAGTAGGTTACTTACTTTATACAGTCATTACGATCTTATGGATAGCGTTCCCGATTTTATTAGCAAAATGGTTATTAGAGAAAAGGGGGCGTCAAGTATGATTGTTGAAGGGAAAAACATAGTAAAAAAATATTCAAAAGAGCAAGGTTTACTAGATGCTTCGTTTACCTTACATGAGGGGAGAATAATAGCTTTAGCCGGTGGAAATGGTGCTGGGAAAAGTACGTTAATCCGTCTACTGATTGGGGAGGAAAAGCCAAACAGTGGTGAATTAAATTGGGCTATTAAACCTTCCATTCGCTATATGCCAGATGATGTGAACTTTCCGCCAACTTTAACAGCACTTGAGATTTTACAGTTACTTGCTGGATTAAAGGATATTCCATTTAAAGAAATCGAAAAAGTATTGAAACGAGTTGGATTATGGGAATATAAAAAACAACGAGTTCGTCAATTTTCTAAAGGGATGAGACAGCGATTAAATTTAGCTCAAGCTTTATTAGGAGACGAACAGCTGCTTATTTTAGATGAGCCAACAAATGGATTAGATATTCGTTGGATTGCTGAGTTAAAGAATATATTGCAGGAACAAAAGGAAATTGGAAAAACCATTCTATTTTCAACTCATCTCCTATCATTTGCAGAAGAGCTTGCAGATGATGTCCTCCTATTACATGAAGGAAGGGTTTTAAGACAGGGAGATATTCACTCTGTTTTACAAGAATCAAAAACAATTCATTTAGAAGAACTTTTTATGAATGAAATCAATGTAAAAAAGAAATAAGTGTAATATCGCCTAAAAAACACGACTAATCATCAAGTCGTGTTTTTTGTCAGTGTCGAAAATAGTCATGTTATAATAATGTTAATTGAGGAAATAAAAGAGAAAATGCATAGATAAGAAAGTTACAGGAGGACGAAGAATGGAGACACAGGAAAAGCTAGAATCCATTATCAAAAATATAGAAAAAGTAATGATTGGTAAAAAACATATTGCTGAATTAAGTGTTGTAGCATTATTGGTAGAAGGGCATGTTTTGCTTGAAGATGTACCTGGTGTTGGGAAAACAATGATGGTACGAGCACTTGCAAAGTCAGTGGGTGCTAATTTTAAACGTATTCAGTTCACACCAGATTTACTCCCTTCAGATGTAATAGGTGTATCTATTTATAATCCCAAAGATATGGAATTTCACTTTCGTCCAGGCCCAATTATGGGGAACATCGTATTGGCGGATGAAATTAACCGAACATCTCCAAAAACACAATCTGCCCTATTAGAAGGGATGGAAGAAGCAGCTGTAACGATCGATGGTGAAACATTGCAAATTCCAAAACCATTTTTTGTAATGGCCACTCAAAATCCGATTGAATATGAAGGAACCTATCCACTACCTGAAGCTCAGCTAGATCGTTTCTTATTGAAATTGAAGATGGGTTACCCAAGCCATGATGATGAAATTGAAGTTTTACGTAGAGCAGAAGGAACACGTCCGATTGAATCGTTAAAGGTAGTTGTTTCGTTAGAAGAATTAAAGGAATTACAACAAGAAGTGAAAACTGTTCATGTTGATGAGTTGGTTAAAGGCTATATTGTTGATCTTGCAAGGGCGACTAGAGAACATCAGTATGTTTATCTTGGTGCAAGTCCTCGTGGCTCGATTGCTTTGATGAAAGCATCGCAAGCTTATGCATTATTGAAAGGTCGTCGATTTGTTACACCAGATGATGTTCAATTTTTGGCACCATTCGTCTTTTCTCATCGCCTAATATTGAAGCCAGAAGCGCGATATGATGGGATTACACCTGAAGAAATTATTGGACGCGTAATGATTAATACAACTGTACCAATTAAAAGGACTTCGAAATGATGAAGAGATATAAAATCCGATGGCTATCACAGGCTATTACACGTTTTGTAATGGTTATATTGCTGTTAGCTATTTCTCTTTGTTTTGCATTGATGCAAGGGGGATTCGTTAGTTGGTTTATTTTTTTCATGTTTTTTCCTTTTGCTCTTTATTCTATCATGCTGTTTTTTGTTCCGTTAAAACAATTTTCAGTTGAAAGAACGATGCTTACTGGGCATTTGGAACATGGAGATTCCCTTCGAATGAGGATGACATTAACTAGAAAATCACGTTTTCCATTGCTGTATACAGTTATTCAAGAAAGCATGCCGAGTGAGATTTTCGATGAAGAAGCAGCCGATCAAACACGGCATTTCTTTATGATGGGGATGAAAAAACAATTATCTTGGAACTATGAAATTCCTAATATGCCACGTGGTCATCATCAACTAGAAGGTATTGAACTAACAATTACTGATTTCTTTGGATGGGTGAAAAAAACAGCTTTAATTCCTGCAAAACGATCAGTTGTTGTTTATCCAAAGGTGACAAAACTTACCTATACGCCATTACGATTAATTAAAAGTAGTGGCACAGGAACAGCACGCAATACTGCTGTTCGTGATACGACGATGGTGTCTGGTATTCGTGAATATCAACCAGGGGATCGTATGACATGGATTCATTGGAAAACATTTGCGAAAACGCAAAATTTGCAAACGAAGGAATTTGAAGATCAACAATCTCAAGAAATTTGCCTTGTGCTAGATGGTTCACCTTCAGAGTTATTCGAAGAACAAGTTGAGTTATGCGCTTCGATTTTATCTGCTGTTGTAAGTCAACATTTAACGATGTCTTTCCTATCCGCAGGTGAAAAACAGGTATATTTTGATCTGATTCAAACAGAAGAACAATTGCAGCAGGCAATGTATCAATTAGCGAGTATACAGTCTCAACCAATTGAAAAAGTCGAACATAAATATGGACAAAATCGAGCATTGGAAAATGCGGCAATGATCTATTTCGTGACGAGTTCATTGACATCTGAGTGGCTTAATATTTTGAAAAAGGTTTCTAGAAAGTCACAAGGTGCAATTTGTTTTATTGTTCGAACTTCTGCACAAAGTATCTCAGAGCATGAGCAGAAATTAGAAACAATTGCAAAGGAAAACGGGATTCTTGTATTCTCTATAACGCGTAAACAATTTGCAAATGCCTTTACGGAGGTGTTGAAATAATGAATTCACCTGTTATGAAATGGACGAGCTTAATCGGTCTTTATCTCATTATTTTCTTAATGTTAGTAGAATGGCTTGTACCAGTAGTACATCTTACAAATACAGGGCATCTCGGTTTATTTCTTATCTTCGTATTAATTTGTTTAGGTAGTAACATTATCAATCTAAATGGTGCGCTATCGTTTATTATTAAAATTTTTTATGTAATATGGTTTTTAATGTATGTGTATATGGGGACGAAAGTATTTTCTGTAGAGAGTTTTATGAAAATTGCAGATGAATTTGTTATTAGTATTCAAGCTCTCGTGGACGGAAATTGGGACGGAGTGACAGATTCATTTCGCAGTATATTATTTTTCGTATTGTTATGGATGACAATCTATCTGATTCATCACTGGCTAACAGTAAAGCATTCTGTACTCTATTTCTTTTTAACAACCATCATATTCTTAAGCTTGTTAGATACACTAACAAATTACGATGCAAAATATGCGATGATTCGTGTTATGGTACTAGGGATATTACTAATGGGTGTATTGTTTATCAATCGCTTATTCACAAATAGCCAGGTCAAATGGAAACCAAAGCATTATGCTATGTTAATGATACCGCTTATTATCATGATTATTGGTAGTACGGCATTTGCTTATATAATGCCTAAAAAACAAGCAATGGTGAATGTCCCTGAACCTATAGAAAGCCTCATGAATTGGCAAAGTGGTCAAAATAGCGGTATTGGTAAAATTGGTTATGTTGAAGATGATCGTAAACTGGGTGGCCCATTCGAAAAAGATAGTCGTCCTGTATTTGAAGCGACTGCAAAGAAAAATCAATATTGGCGTGTGGAAACAAAGAATATCTATACAGGAAAAGGATGGGAACGTAAAGAAGGTGACGTTTATGTTCATACCTTTGACTATGGTGAAGAAATTCCAATGTCGATGAAACCTGGTAAAAAGAAGAATACAGATGAAGCTACGATTACTTTAAAGAAAAATTATAAATTTATATTACAACCTTATGGGTTAGAAACCATTGATCAGCCAAATGATGAGAAATCTTTTTATATTGAAATTGATGGGGAAAAGATCCGCCCAACCATAAATGAAAAAAGGGTTCTTTTGCCACAGTATTCAATGTCATATTCAACACCTGAATATAGCTTGAAGGCATTAGAAAAAACAAGAAAGTCTGATTTAAAGAAACTTTCGAAGGGCTATAATCAATATTTGCAGCTTCCTGCCTCTTTACCGAAACG
>DATMJF010000302.1:0-7093 GCA_035554455.1 Rummeliibacillus sp. | reverse complement strand
CTTTATATAACCTTTAAATTGTTAGCAGGTTTCATAATTTTATTTATCATTATCACTTTTGTCGGGCGAAAAATTATTAATCAAATTACCCCTTTTACGTTTATAGGTTCCATTGTTATTGGAGAGTTTTTAGGAAATGCTGTGTTTGAAGAACATGTTAGTATTTTAGAAATTCTCTATTCTATTAGCTTGTGGGGGTTACTACTCTTTGTTGTTGAACTTCTTGATAGAAAATTTTTGCCTTTTCGGGGACTTTTTCAAGGAAAACCTAGCGCACTTATTAAAAACGGAGTAATTGACCGGGAAGAATTAAAAAAATGTCGAATGAATATCAATCAATTACAAAGCTTACTTAGGCAAAATCAAACTTTTTCAGTTCGTGAAGTCGAATATTGCTATTTGGAATCAAATGGCGCACTTAGTATTTTGAAAAAGCCAAAATATCAGCAAGCAACTATTGAAGACTTCAATCTTCCCGAAAAACCTGTCCATGTTCCTGTTACACTGATTCGTGATGGCAAAGTATTAAAAGATGAATTAAGGGATATTGGTTTTGATGAAACTTGGCTAAAAAAACAGTTAGCATCGCAAAACGTCTCAAATTATAAGGATGTCTTTTTAGCTGAATGGCTAGAAGGTGATGGTATTTTTTTCAGAAGTGTTGATAATATTAAATCAATATGCTGCTTTATAGTAATGCATAATTTGTCTTAAATTAATTATAAAGTTTGATTCTACATCTTCGTAGAGAAAGCTTTTTTTCTATAATTTAACTAATATGCTAATCAACAATCGGCCTACATATTATTTTTATCTCTGGACATACTTAAAGTATAAAGGAGGGATAATATGCCTATCTTAGAAAACTGGCAAAAATGGACATCTTTTTTAGGGCAACATGTAGCGCAAGCTGAACAAGCTGGTATGCCCAATAAAGTGATCCAACAAGCAGCAGTACAAATTGGAGAGTACTTGGCTCAGAATGTGGATCCAAAAAATGAACAAGAACGCGTACTTTCTGATATGTGGGGCGTTGCATCGGAAAGTGAAAAGGAAGCATTAGCAAATTGCATCCTTAAACTAGTACAAAATAAGAATCTACAGTAGACTATCCACATCCCTCCCATTATTAGATACATTCTAACAATGGGAGGGATTTTTAATGTGCAAAAAGCTTAAAACCTTATTCTAAAAGATTTTTTTGTTTTTGAATGATATTCTTTTTATTGTTAAGAATAGTAATAGTAAATTCTAACAGAGGTGAATTAGCATGATACAATTCGAATCACTGATTGAAGGTAAAAAAACGGAATTTGGCTATATTCGAGACATATTCGAACCTTTCGGATGTAATTTCTGCTCTAATTTTGAATACCATGAAGGAAAATTCGATTCGATTCTTTATCGCGAAGGCGGAGAAACCATTTACCTTCGGATGCCTTTTAGGGTTATAGATGGTGAGTTAGATCACTACTCTGCTTATATTCAGTTTGGAAAACCTTTTGTGATCAAGCATGTAGTAAATCTTGGCTTAGACTACGATGAAAACTCATTATTAACTGCTACAGGTGGACTTAGTCAATTTCAAGATCCTTTAGATAGGGATGGAGAAATTAAAGATAAGAGTAGATGGGTAAAAGCTGGTGAATCAAAAATTGAGCAAATGCTCAATTCAATGGATGATGAATTGGTTTCATGAAAATGTAATTTCAGTAAACATAGCAAACCGAAACAACTTCTTGTATATAGAAGGGTTTCGGTTTTTATATAGGTTAAGGTAATGAAAACAACTTAAAATTAAATGGTCCTGCCTTATTAAAATAGTATCAACTGCGTTTCTGTTAGCTCATTGTACTAAAAAATAAATGGAAAGAAGAGCCATTAGGGAATTGCTAATCGAGTAATTGAAGTCTAATTTGAGTTACTCTGGATTTTATCCAACATTAATGGACAGTAAGACTTCCCACTGAGTGATGAGTGCCCACTGTGATTTTATAAAACAAGCTCTTCCGATGGTTCACCGTGAATGTTTAAAATACGCACGATTTCTGGCTGTATCTGAAGAAACACATAGTTCGGATCTTCAGGACCGTCGAACCATTGATTAAATGATTCTTCCCAGAATTTTGTTTTCAGATCCTGTGATCTATTGATAGATGCCGTGCCAGAAATTTCAACATAGGCATCGCTTTGTCCTTTATCTTCATATCCTAATAATACAGAGACGGACGGATTTGTTTCAATTTCTTCTATTTTCTCCGTATCCAGTTTAGTTGGTGTAAACAATGTTAAATCCTCATTATAAAACGTCATATATCGCGAATGAGGCTTATTATTCTCAACCGATGAAAGAACACCCAATCTATGCTCAGAGATGATTTTAACAACCTGTTCTTTTAAGTCTTGATGGCTCATTTATTCTACTCCTTTTCTTTAGTTATGCTTAATTTCCCTCATAATTATCTAATCTATACGAAGAATTACCTTTTCAATTTTAAAGAATTATAATCCAGTTTCGTTAACTTAATTTTTCCTTTTCCATAATTAAGGAAACATAATTTTTCATACTAAAGGCCAAACTTTAGTAATAAATAACTTTATTGAGTAGATTTTATGGAAAGAATAGGTGATGGAATGGAACTGTCTATTGAAAACCAAATTTATAATACTGGAGATATTATTTACGTATTTTATAGAAACCCTCACACTCAGGTTATAGCAAATATACAATCAGCACAGCAGTTGTAAATAATCCTAACTACCCCATGACAAAATTAGAATTAGATGAAGAGAAAAGACGCTATAAATGGGGGAAATATGGTATTAGAAAATACATTTATCAAAAAGAAGAAGAAGAGGATATCAAAAGCCTTCTATATACCTATATGGAGAAACTCTTTCTTAATGAGAAGTTAGAATATTTTACTTAGGAAAACTTTAAGATTAAAGAGAACACTTTTAATGAACCTAATATGGCTTATGTAAAATATAAAGATTAACCCAATGATAGATATAATCTGGGTATTTTATGTACCATCTATTTTATCCAAGGTATTCTCAGAAAGTAAATAAGGGAAGGATGATTTTCCTTCCCTTTTGAATCCATTAGCGACGATGCTCGACTAAATCAATTGCACCTAATACAATATGAGCTAAACCAAAGCCAATAATCGAGCCTCTAATCCACGGTGTAATGTTTCTATTATTCCGTAATGCAACTCCTGTGGTTGTTACAGCTGTTCCGAGAACTGCGGGGATTAATCCTTCTCGTACGTTATCCATAAAAACACTCCTCTCGTTTGTTGCTAAGATTCCCTCTTATCTTTTGCATTAAGAGGTGGTTTATACAAACTAACACTCGATGCTCATAACCATATTTCTTCAATTTCACTAATAAAAACTGTTTGAAAACATACAAATATGTATTAGTTAGACAAGCATTATAGAGGTGGGGAAATACAGCTGTAGTTGCTTCAACAGCTTTATTACTCGTATTTGCAACCCTACAGTATTCGGTAGTAGCAGCTGTATTACCTATTCCGTACGTTTTACGGGCTACAATAACCACTTTCTTGGATAGGTTTATTTACCGTTTAAATGTTAAATAATTCCGTAAAAAACTATAAAGCCATGCATCCGCATGGCTTTATAAACAATTTTTGATTTTTTAGTATTTTTTACTAAACAAGCATTAATCTTTCTTTTTCTTTTTATCTTTTTTAACATCTGTAAAATCGGCTTCCTCACCAAATTCAGTAGACAAATCAGGATTTCTTCTGAATTCACGGTTTGTATCATACTCTTCATCTTCATCTCTTAGAGGGACAAACAACAGGGCTATACAAGCTAATCCACTTATACCCACAAGGCCAAAAATAACTCTCGACAAAAAGGCAGTTTGTCCTCCAAAAATTGCTGATACTAAGTCAAATCTGAAAAAACCAATTAGCCCCCAGTTAATAGCGCCAATAATAACTAGAGCTAATGCAATACGATTTAGTACTGACATTAATAGTACACCTCCTTCATTTAGTTGCTAAGAATCCATCTTATCTTTTGCATTAAAAGATTTTTAATACTAAATGAAGGAATATGCTCATAAATATATTTTACGTTATCCACTATATGTTAAATACTGGAATAATAATTAAAGGATTCTACCTAACACATTGGCCAGAGATAAAAAAAGTGGAACAACCCATACTTTTCGTCATACACAGACAACGTTACTACTATCTCAAAAGGCATAGACATTATAGCAGTACAGGAACGTTTAGGAATTAAAGATATACGAACAACATTAAATACGTATCCACTCACGTCACAAAAGAAGCAAAAAAGAGACCTCCCATCAATTCAATGAATCGATGGAAGATCTCCGTAATTAACAAAATGGTTGACCAACAGATGAATAATTCTCTTACAAACCTTATAAAATAAGGATTGCAGGTAGTTATTACATCATACCGCCCGTAAGGTCAAAGTGTGTAATATCTTTAACGATGTGTTCCAAAAGTGCGATATATCAAGGTTTGTAAAATCAGGAGTGTAACATCTTTAACAGGATTTTACCGTTTTTCATTTAATTGCGTTAGCAAAATGTTAGCATTTTGTTTGCACACAGTTTTCATGATTTATTTTGTAATTACTTTTTACTCTTCTTCAATGAAATGTACATTAGAACTAATTAGCGTTCCTGTGTCTAACTATCGGGGTGCAGTTCAAACGATATATCAACAACTGCTACTTTTTATAAAATTAAATAACCAAACCAACAATTATAGCCGTTAAGATACTAACAAGTGTGGCTCCATACAACAACTTTAAGCCAAAACGAGCAACTACATTCCCTTGCTTTTCATTCAACCCTTTTACTGCTCCGGAAATAATACCGATAGATGAAAAGTTTGCAAAGGATACAAGAAATACAGAAATAATGCCCAGTGTATGTGCACTCATAGACTTAGATACTTCTCCAAGGCTTTTCATTGCAACAAATTCATTCGTTACTAATTTGGTTGCCATAATTCCTCCGGCGGAAATAGCATCTGCCCATGGTACACCCATTAGGAAAGCTATTGGTGCAAAGATATAGCCCAATATTTCTTGGAAAGAAATACCGATAACCATTTCAAATAGTGAATTGATTAAATCTATTAATGCTACGAAACCGATAAGCATAGCTCCAACAATGATGGCTACTTTAAATCCATCCATGATATATTCTCCAACCATTTGAAAGAAAGATTGCTTATGCTCATCTTCAATCGTTAAGATATCTTCGCTTTCTTCTACTGTATACGGATTAATGATTGAAACAATAATAAATCCACCAAACATATTCAATACAATCGCCGTTACAACATATTTTGGTTCAATCATAGTCATATATGCTCCAACAACTGACATAGAAACGGTCGACATTGCTGATGCGCATAATGTATACATTCGCTGCGGAGCAATCTTATCTAATTGTTTTTTTACAGTAATGAATACTTCAGATTGACCTACCATTGCAGAAGCAACAGCATTATATGATTCCAATTTCCCCATACCATTTACTTTACTTAAAAGTAAACCTATCCATTTCATGAAGAAAGGAAGAATTTTAAAATGCTGCAAGATCCCTATCAATACAGATATAAAGACAATCGGTAATAATACATTTAGAAAGAAGGAATACTCTCCTTTATTCGCTAAACCACCAAAAACAAATGTTACGCCCGCATTTGCGTTAGACAATAAATGATCAAATACATTTGTTATTCCTTTGATTAGAACATAACCAAACTTTGTATTTAGCAGCAATGCTGCCAATAGAAATTGGATGATTAACATTATAATTATATTCTTATATTTTATTTCTTTTTTGTTTTTACTCATTAACAGAGCTAAACCAAAAACAAGTAGCAATCCACAAAAAGATATTAAGTATCTCATAAGTTCCTCCATAAATATATATGATAATTTTTTTTCGGCGTTTGATAACCAAAACTACAAAGCCATTCTTTCGTTCATTATGTTCCAATATCGAAACGTGAAGAACAGCCATAAATAGCTTAACTAGAAAATATGTAGTCAGACGTCAGACAAACATTCTCACTATAACAGTTTTTTTACTAACAATTCAATAGTTAATAGAAAAAAATTATGCTGAAAGGCATACGAGTACGACAAATACAGTATGCCCTATTTTGCACAACTAAAACTTAAGACATTTCCAGAAAGCAATATCAAGATATTCTAAACGTTTTAAAAGACCAAGGATTTTCTGATAGTACAAGGGAAGGAATACATCGAACTGGGAGGATGATTTTTCGAAAAGCATTAGAATTAGAGCTTATCAAGAAGGACCCATCGAGTTTACCTATCTTAATAAAGATAAAAACAGCTGGAGGAAGAAGAAGTCCCTAAGTATTTGGAAAAGGAAGAACTTGCACAGTTCTTAAAAACAGCTAAGAATGGAGGATTGGCGCTAGACTACTTGATGTTCCTTATCCTATACAGGAATTCGTGTTGGTGAACTCATAGCGCTCAGGTGGAAAGATGTTGATTTTGTGAATCAGACAATCAGCATTACCAAAACCTATTACAACCCCAATAATAATACAGTTCAGTTTCAGTTGGTGACACCAAAAACGAAAAAATCTAGACGGAAAATTGTCATTCATCTTTGCTAAAACAGAGAGACATCCCGGATAATCCTATCGTCATTAAAATGGTACAACTCAGGATGGCTAGACTGCTTGCAATCGCAAAATTAAACCCTGACTTAACACCTCACTCATTGAGACATACACACACTTCGCTTTTAGCAGAAGCAGGTGTCGCACTCGAACAAATCATGGATAGACTTGGCCATTCAGATGATCAAATTACCAAGAATGTCTATCTCCACGTGACAAATGAAATGAAAAAAGAAGCCTCCCAAAAGTTTGCACAACTAATGAGAAGCCTCGATTATAATCCTTTATGCTAGCAAAATATCAGATTTCACTTTCACCTTACATACAAACCCTTATATATCAAGGGTTCAGACTCAGTAGTTCTCGGACTAAAAGCGCGACATCGTGTCGCAACGTCCGAGTGACCA
>DATMJF010000301.1:0-8714 GCA_035554455.1 Rummeliibacillus sp. | reverse complement strand
ATTGACCATTTCGTTCAGCTACAGTTGTCACACTACCTGGTCGCATTGCTACTTTATTAAAAAGTACTTTTGCACCAATGGCTTCATAAATGGCAGGTAAGTAATCATAATCGCCTACTGACACGCCTCCTGTTGTGATCAATATGTCTACTTCTTGTAAAGCTTCTTCTACAACTTGAATACATAAATCTAAATCATCCCTAAGTTTACCAAAATATTTACTGGTTGCCCCAGCTCGTTCAATTTGAGCCATCAACATATATGCATTACTATTTCGAATTTTTCCTGGCTGTAAAGATTCATTTGGTTCTAGTAATTCACTTCCTGTTGAGATAACACCTACGATTGGTTTACGGAAAACAGGTACTTGATCATAACCAAAAGTAGCTAGTAATGTGACAACACCTGGATTAATATATTGTCCTTTTTCAATAAGAATTGCACCTTTTTGAACGTCCTCTCCCTTATAAGAAATATTTGTTCCCGCATCATAAGAACGTTTAATCGACATATACATTTGATTGTCCTCTTCAAATGTATGTGTTAGTTCTAACATGACTACTGCATCACACCCATTTGGGATAGGTGCTCCTGTCATAATGCGCACCGCTTCTCGATGACCTACTACTTCATCAAATACATAGCCCGCGCCAATTTCCCCCACTACTTTAAAGGATATTGGATTTTCTGAATTTGCCTCTTTACTAGAGTCCGAGCTAATAGCATAACCATCATAAGGTGAACGATCAAAAGCTGGTACATCTTGATCTGCAGCAACATCTTCTGCTAAAAAACGCCCATGTGCTTGTTGTAATGAAACGATTTCTGTTTTTTCTTGGAATGCAAACTCCATCACACGTTGAACAGCTTCTCCCACAGGGATTGGATTTCTTTTTTCTAACATATGAAACTCTCCTTTATCCTAATAAACGATAATAAATGGTTTTAGCTTTTTGTAAATCTTGTATACCATGAATAACAACACGTCCATCTTGGAAAATCACCAGTCGATAATCCACAGCTTGGCAAGATAGTAAATAGGGATTTTGTTGAATTTCGCCATAGGGGCGAAGTTGAACAGCGAGCTGATCAAAATTATAGTGAATCGGTTTAGGTGGACGAATTTGTATGGCATCACGACCACATAATACATCTAATTTCGTTTGGTTTTCATATGATAAATGCGGATAGGTCGGGTTTTTGCCACAAGAAGGACAATCACTATTACGTATTTTCTCCACATTTATTTCATAGTGTTGATTTTGCCAAACATCAAAAGTTAAGTAATTTTTTCGTAAGGCATCTTCATCCCCTACTAAAAATTTTAATACCTCAGCTACTTGATAAGCTGCTACTATTTGAACAGTTGGACTAATAATACCCACTGTATCACAAGTCATCCCTGTATTGGGTATCGCTTCTAGCAGACAATGTAAACAAGGTGATTTGCCTGGCACAATCGTATATGTAGCACCATAACTACCAACACAAGAACCATAAACCCATGGAATTTGATATTTTTGTGCAAGGTCATTCATCATAAAGCGAATATCAAAATTATCCGTCGCATCTACCATAATATCTACATCCACAAGCAGTGAGGTTAGTTGCTCTGTATTTGCATCAAGAATATGAACACTGATTTCCACCTCTGAGTTAATACTTTGTAATCGTTTTTTAGCAGCGATAACTTTAGGTGCTTTTTCTTGCGCATCTTGTTCGGTATATAGTTGCTGTCTTTGTAAATTACTCCACTCCACATAATCACGATCTATAATCGTCAACTTTCCTACGCCTGCTCTCACAAGGGCTTCTGCACTAGCACTTCCCAAGGCACCAACACCGATTATAAGGACATGTTTTTGTTTTAGTTGTTGCTGCCCCATTTCTCCGATTGGACTGAATAATTTTTGTCTAGAATATCTATCATGCATAAACTTTTCTGCCTTTCTCTACATGAATTTTAGTTTGACCTTTTGATTTATAGCATTATAATAAAATCATTGTTTTTCAGTTAAAACAAAATCAACACATAAAAGGAGGCCTTTTTACATGCACCCCTCACATAATCATCTTCCAATACGAGCTGCAATTTTAACAGTGAGTGACACACGCACTAAGTTGGATGATCGCGGTGGTCAGCGTATTCAATCGCTACTTCAAGAAGCTTCATTTGAATTAGTGGACTACCAAATATCAAAAGATGAACCACATGAAATTTCAAAACATGTAGAAAACTGGTGCAATGATAGTACCATCAATACGATTATCATAACAGGTGGAACAGGTTTTACACCAAGAGACCAAACTTACGACACTATTCTTCCTCTTTTCGAAAAAGAAATGGTAGGATTTGGTGAATTGTTTCGAACACTAAGCTATGAAGAAATCGGCCCTAAAGCCATGTTTAGTCGTGCCACAGCAGGGTGTCTTAATAAAACGGCCATCTATTTGTTACCAGGATCCACTAATGCTGTGACTCTTGCCATGACAAAACTGATTCTTCCTACTGTACAACATTTTGTTGGTGAGTTGAATCGCGTATGAAAATTGCCGGTATTGTCTTAGCAGGAGGACAATCTTCTCGCTATGGTCAACCGAAAATGTTTGAATTGTTTGCTGGTCAGCCTTTATATAAGCACAGTCTCATTGCATTACAAAAAAATCAACTACAGCCTTTAATTATTGCTACTAATTCTAGCTTGCAACCGAAGTTCGAAAAAGAAAAGGTTCGATTTATGATTGAAAAACATCCTCATCAAGGGCCACTGTTTGCATTGCAAAATATTATGACTGATTTCCCCGATGTTGAATGGTTTTTTGTGGTAGCTAGTGATATGCCTTTTATGAATGCAGATTTTGTCCAAACCATGCTATCATTTATCGATGATTATTATGATGCTATTGTTCCTAAACAAGCTTCAAGATTACAACCCCTCGCTGCTTTATATCGACGCAGTGCTTTGCCAAAAGCAAATCAATTAGTCCAACAAAACAAGCGGAGTATGAAAGTCTTGTTAGAGCAACTTCAAGTTTGTTATGTTCCATTTGAAGAAGAAAGCTCAACATTTATAAATATCAATTATCAACAAGACTGGCCACAATTAAATATAAAGGAGTCTGATTATGAGTAATTTTACACACTGGAATGGTGAAGGTCGCCCCAAAATGGTCGACGTTTCAGAAAAAGAAATCACAAAACGTACAGCCATTGCTCGCAGCACGATCACTTTATCTGATGAAGTCTATCAAGCCATCCAACAAGGAGGCATTAAAAAAGGCGATCCTACCCAAGTGGCACAAATTGCCGGGATTATGGGTGCTAAAAAAACTTCCGATATTATCCCAATGTGTCATCCGATTATGCTACAAGGAACGGATTTCCAATTTGAATATACAAAAGCAACGGTTGGATATGAACTACACATTCAAGCTACGGTAAATTGTAGTGGTAAAACAGGGGTCGAAATGGAAGCACTAACTGCTGTGTCCATTGCCGCACTGACTTTTTATGATATGTGTAAAGCCGTCGATAAAAATATGGTGATAAAAGAAACATATCTTGTTCAAAAAACAGGTGGAAAAAGCGGCACCTTTGTGCATAGATAAATAGAAAAAATCCGGCATTATTTCGCCGGTTTTTTTTTACTATTTGCCTATTTTTCTTATAGATTAATTCACCAATTAAGTTGACAAGCGTTACCCAAAACCAGTTGTATTATACTTTTAAACTCCCCATTCTGCTTGCATGCTATCACTTACGCGAATATCAAGTAAAACCCTTTTTAGTCTCTCTATTTTGTCTATCCGCCGATGTGTGACATTTCGATTTTTGATTTTTTTCTTTTTTCCAGCGTCTGTTCATTTCGTTCATCGGAATAGCGGTCATTTCTATTTTCCCAAACATTCGAAATGCATTTGATGATTGATGCATCATCTTCCCCATTTCTTAACAATTCTCGTAGATCAGTACCATCTGTTGCAAATAAACAAGTATATAGTTTTCCTTCTGCTGAAATACGGGCACGAGAACAAGTTGAACAGAAAGAATCTGTTACAGATGATATTACGCCGATTTCGCCCTGTTCATCTTGATATTGATAACGCGTAGCTACTTCCCCTTTATAATTAGGTTCAACAAGGTTCAAAGGGGAAAATTGATGAACTTGTTCAATGATTTCTTTCTTCGACACAACGTCATCTAGTCGCCAACCATTTGTGTTACCTACATCCATATATTCAACAAAACGAAGAATATGCTGTTTGTCTTTAAAAAATTCTGCCATCGAAACGATATCTTGTTCATTTTTTCCTTTTTTAACAACCATATTGATTTTAACTTGTAAACCTGCTTCTGCAGCTTTTTCAATACCTTCTAATACCGTTTTCACTTTTCCTCGATGACCATTCATCTCGAAAAAACGCTCTTCATTTAGCGAATCTAGACTAACAGCTACTCGTGATAACCCTGCTTTTGCCAAATCATTTGCATATTTTTTCAATAAAGTACCATTGGTTGTTAAAGCAATATCCTCTACTCCAACTATACGATGAATACGTTCAATTAATTTTGGCAAATCTCGACGTAGTAAAGGTTCACCACCAGTAATACGCACTTTTTTCACACCTAATGAGACGAAAATCTTTACTAATCTTTCAATCTCTTCAAAACTCAATATTTTATCGGACGGTAAAAAAGCGTAATCTGGACCAAACACTTCTGCTGGCATGCAGTATTGACAACGAAAATTACAACGGTCTGTCACTGATATTCTTAAATCTCTTAACGGTCTGTGTAGTTGGTCTTGTAGATTGTTAATTGTAATCTCCTTCTTTCATTTTAGTCGATTGGTTCATTTGTAGGTAATTGAATACGCTCTTTGTGTGTATAAATATTAAGTGTATTGTGACGAATAAAGCCTATCGTCGTAATACCAAGTTGCTCTGCCAATTGCAATGCCAACTCTGTTGGAGCTGATTTGGACAGAACAATTTCACATCCGATTTTTGCCACTTTAAGTAAAATTTCAGATGAAATACGTCCGCTAAATACGACAATTTTGTCTTGAATGCTGATGTTGTTTCGAAGGCAATATCCATAAATCTTATCCAAAGCATTATGGCGTCCAATATCCATGCGACTTAACAAAATACCATTCACATCACATAGCGCTGCATTATGAACACCACCAGTTTTTTGGAATGTCACAGCCGAATCCTGCATATCGCGCATTAGACGAAAACAATCATCTGTTGTGATACGCACATGAACATCTTCCATTTTTTTGGCTACTAATGCATCATTAGCAAAAACAAAGCCTTGGCGGCTCATGCCACAACAAGAAGTAATGTAACGTTTGTTTTGAATTTGTTGATAGTAAGGGTTAATTTGCTTTGTTTTAATATGCACAAAACCTTCTTTTTCTTGGTACCAAATTTCTTCAATGTCTTCGAAACTGCGAATTATTCGCTCGGAAGCTAAATATCCGATAACCATATCTTCTACATACTCAGGTGTGCAAACCATCGTAACAAATTCTTGCTGATTAATCTTAACTGTGACAGCGTATTCTGTGACAACGATATCTTCTACTTCTCTGATTTGATTATTTTCAAAGCGTAGAATCTCTCGTGTTACTGCTCTTTTCATAAGGCATCCCCTTTATTCACTAATATTATCCTCAAAAACAAATACAGAAATAGCAATATCTTCTTCAATTTTGATATCTGAAAATAAATGGAGTAACTTAGTTCCCATCAATTCTTCCATGCCTTCAGGGGTTGCCTTAGAATACAAATCTTGTATCATACTTGTACGTGCAGCATGGACCATTTTCAACCCTTCTGGTGTACACGCAATAAACTTTTCTGTTGGTGTAATATTGCCATACAAAGTTGAAACAGCCATGTTCTCAACGAAAACAGTATGAATACTCTCTGGTCCTTTTCCAAATAAATCTTTGCGTAGCTTTCGAATAATGTCGTTAAATTCATGCACTTTTTTTGACATTTTGACAATTCTCCCAACGTAATTAAACTTTTTTTATGTCTTGTAGTCTTGAGACCACCCTTACAGTTTGTTAATGATATAGCAACTTGAAAAAAAATTAAAGAGAAAATATTTATTGATAAAAATTTATTATAATGATTGTCCATTTTGAATGAAGGGTCTATAATAAGGGTTATTACAAATGGAATTGAGATATTTTGATTCTTATGTCATGGTTTCAAACAGATAATGTTGAACTATTCGCATAGTGAATCTTATTATTTGAATTCTATTGTTATATTAAATAAAAAAATAAAAGTAGATTGAGTTTTTAGCAAGGCCTGCTAGGAATTTTATCCACCATGAATAATCAGCATGTGAAGATCATGCCGTTTCATGGTGGATTTTTTTATTTTTTTGAGCAATGTCAACAATATGACAACTCGTTAATGCACGTTTCTTAATCCAGTCTGATTTAGAAACACGATAAATCGGGAATTGAAATTATAACAAGACAATATTTACAAATTATAACAAGACAATCTTTAATTAGAGTAACCAACTAGATAATATTCCCGCTTTACCATAAGTATTAACCTGTTGTCATATAAGTGACAAAGAGCAAAAGGAGGAAATCACCTTGACTAAAATTAAAATCAATGGCGAACCGTATGATGTAGCAGAAGGAGCTACAATCCTTGATACCATTAATCAAAATGACATCGCCCATCCACAAATCTGTCATGTACCATCAGTTGATCCTATCAAGACTTGTGATACATGTATCGTTGAAGTTGATGGACAATTGGTTCGTTCTTGTTCAACAAAAGCAGTAGACGGAATGGACGTCCAACTTACTTCTGAAAAAGCGAAAGCTGCACAAACAGAAGCAATGGATCGTCTACTAGAAAACCACTTGCTGTACTGTACAGTTTGCGATAATAACAACGGTAACTGTACATTACACAACACAGCAGAATTGATGGAAATTGAACATCAAAAATATCCTTATGAACCAAAAGTTGAACTAAATGAAGTGGATATGTCACATCCATTTTATCGTTATGATCCAAACCAATGTATCGCATGTGGACAATGTGTAGAAGTTTGTCAAAACTTACAAGTTAACGAAACATTATCCCTAGATTGGGAAGCAGAAAGACCACGCGTTATTTGGGATGAAGGCGTTGATATTAACGATTCTTCATGTGTAAGCTGTGGACAATGTGTTACAGTTTGTCCTTGTAACGCATTAATGGAAAAATCAATGCTTGGAGAAGCTGGTTTTATGACTGGGCTTAAACCGGATATGTTAGAACCGATGATCGGTTTAATTAAAGACGTTGAACCAGGATATAGCGGTATCTTCGCCATTTCTGAAATCGAAGCCTCAATGCGTAGTAAACGTACTAAAAAAACAAAAACAGTATGTACTTTCTGTGGTGTAGGTTGTTCGTTCGAAGTATGGACAAAAGGTCGCAAAATCTTAAAAGTACAACCTTCTGAAGGTCCTGTAAATGCCATTTCTACTTGTGTAAAAGGTAAATTCGGTTGGGACTTCGTCAACTCTGAAGAACGTATTACAAAACCATTAATTCGTAAAAATGATGAATTTGTTGAATCATCATGGGACGAAGCACTTGACTTGATTGCTTCTAAACTTGGTGGTATTCAAAAAGAACATGGTTCAGGTTCTGTTGGTTTTATCTCTTCTTCAAAAATTACGAATGAAGAAAGCTACTTAATTCAAAAAATGGCACGTCAATTGTTCGAAACAAACGACATCGATAACTGTTCTCGCTATTGTCAATCTCCAGCTACAGACGGTTTATTACGTACAGTTGGTTTGGGTGGTGATGCAGGAACAATCAAAGATATAGCAAAAGCTGGTCTTGTCATTATTGTTGGTGCAAATCCTACAGAAGGTCACCCTGTTTTAGCTACTCGCGTAAAACGTGCTCATAAATTACATGGTCAAAAATTAATAGTCTCCGATGTTCGTAAACATGAAATGGCTGAACGTTCTGATGTCTTCATGCATCCAAAACAAGGTACAGACCAAGTATGGTTAATGGCCGTTACAAAATACTTGATTGATCAAGGTTGGCATGATGAAGCCTTCATCAAAGAGAACGTGAATTTCTTCGATGATTTCAAAGTTGTGCTTGAAAAATATACACTAGAATATGCAGAAGAAAAAACGGGTATTTCAAAAGACACACTGATTAACGTTGCTGAAATGATTCGTGATGCAGACGGTACATGTATTCTTTGGGGTATGGGTGTTACACAAAATACAGGTGGTTCAGATACATCGGCCGCTATTTCAAATCTTCTTTTAGCAACTGGTAACTATCGTCGTCCAGGTGCAGGTGCCTACCCTCTTCGTGGTCATAACAACGTGCAAGGTGCTTGTGACATGGGTACACTTCCAAACCTATTACCAGGTTATCAAAAAGTAACAAACGATAAAGAACGTGCAAAATTTGAAAAAGCATATGGTGTAAAAATCCAACCACAGCCTGGTCGTAATAATATGGAAATGTTAGATGCGATTATGGAAGGTAAAATGAAAGCTATGTATTTAGTTGGAGAAGATATGGCTCTTGTAGACTGTAATGCAAACCATATAGATGAAGTTCTTTCACAATTAGATTTTTTTGTGGTACAAGATTGTTTCCTATCACGTACAGCACAATACGCAGATGTTATTTTACCTGCAGCA
>DATMJF010000300.1:0-5157 GCA_035554455.1 Rummeliibacillus sp. | reverse complement strand
TACTGGAACCTCCGGAAAGACAACGACAAAAGAGATGATTAAACATATTCTTACTTTTGATAAAAAAATTACCGCAACAACTCTCAGTAATAATTCTCGAACAGCTTTTTTACAGTATTTACTTAGCATAGAGGATGAGACTGATGCAGCGATTATAGAGACTCCCGTTGGCTCACCTGGGGATATAAGAAATGCAGGAAAATACTTTAAACCAACAATCGGGATTATAACAAATATTGGCGAACATCATTTAAATTATTGCAAGACATTAGAGGGGTATATCGAAGCGAAGGGAGAAATTTTAGAGGTAATTGAAAATAATGGTGTATTGATCATAAACTCAGAGGATGTTAATACAAGTAAAATTGATATGTCGAAATTTAGAGGACGTATTATTAAAATTGGTAAACATGAGTCCTGTGATTTTAGAGCAAGTCAAATTCGCTATAAACGAAACGGTATGAAATTTACTCTGCATCACAAAAAGAAAAAATATGATATTTTCGTACCTGGATTTGGAGAGCATCAAGTATATAACGCGCTTGCTTCAATTGCTGCTGTTTATCAAATGGGTGTAGCCATATCAAAAGCTGCTATTCGATTAGATTCGTTCCAACATTTGAATAAACACCTACAAATCTTTGAAGGCATCAATGATTCAATCCTAATTGATGATACCTGGAGTATTACAACAACTTCCTTACAGGCTGCATTAGAAGTATTAAATGAACTCGGAAAAAGTAAAAAAAAGGTGGCAATCATTGGTACAATTACTGATTTAGGGGCAAGTGGATACAGAATTCATGAGCAGGCAGGGGAATTGATCCGTGATATTGGTGTGGATGTGCTAATCACCATTGGTCAGCACGCAAAAATTATGGCCGAACATGCAGTGAAATTAGGAATGGACATACCCGTGTATTCCTTTAAAAATGATACACTAGCTTATCAATTATTACGTAAAATTGTGGATAACAATACTATTATATTAATAAAAGGGGATATGTATAGTAAGCCAGTGCATGAATTGGCGAAAAATTTAAAAAAGTCATCTAATCCCTCAGAATAAGATAATATTCAGAGGGTTTTTTTAGCAACTCATTAAAGAAAATCTTTTATGATATAGGTGACAAACACAGTGCCTTCTAGAGTAGTAAGATAATAAATTGTAATAATCTACGAAGAAAGGAGGAAGAGTTATGGGCGTAATGTGTCCTTGTGGTGTAAAAGTAAAAGCAAAGAAAAAATGCCATAATGTTAAATTTAAAGGGGTAAAAGGGACAATTAAAGGGAAATTGACATACCGAGCGGACATTTGTGTGACAAACCTTGCTTCTTCTACACTCTGTCTAGAATTTAAAGATAAAGAAACACCAAATAAATTTAGCTTCTTGTTTAAGGCCATTTCGATCACTTCTGTTAAATGTAAAAAGGAAGGGCAGAACTGTGTCATATCTGTAAAAGGTACAGGTATGATTGGCAAGAAAGTATATCTTTTTAAAGCTATTTTTATAGATCAAATTGCACAAGACAAAGTTAAATGCTTTGTAATCAAAAACTTCTTCAATCAAAATGGTGCAGTCTCTGTTCCCCAAGGTTCAATAGTTGCTTTAGGGTGTCAGACATTGTAATAGTACAGAAACTCCCGGTTTAAATAGCTGAGGGCACTGAAAAAGTAAAAATGGAAAAATATTTTGATGAAATTTTGCGTTACTATTTATGTTAAAAGTGGATTCAATGTAGACTCCTGGGGAAAGCGAGAAAGGTGAGACCCCGCAGAGAAATTAAGGAACGGAGTCTAAGAACGCCACGTCCTGTGGCAACGATTCCGTGACCAACATCCTGTTGCCCCGAGGAGGCTCACCGCCCGCGGAAAGCGAAGTTGAATCCACTTTAGGTAAAACAGATTTTTTTACATTAAACTAGTTTTTCAATTGCCTCCAAATAGCCGAGGGTTTCTCTAGAACAGGGGGAATAAGAAATGAAATCTAGTAGAGGGAAGATTAATCAATATAAAATATTATTTGCTGATGAAAAATTAAGAAAATATCTCGTAAAAACGGAACTTTTATCAGAGCAATCTTTAACAACAATGTTAAACGAAAATGAGCCAATTGTAGTAAAGTCAGTTTATGGTTCAGAAGAAATTTCTATTTTTCAAAAAAATAATCTATACCACATAAAAACAAATAGCAAAATAACAACTGTCATTAATAAAGAAGCACTCTATAGTACATTGAAAAACGAAACGACACAACAATACTATACTATTCAAAAGTCACCAACTACGCATCAATTATTTCGACAGTTTGTAACAATGCACAGAAATACTCCATCATCTGAATGGTATCAAGCATCGCAAACGAAAAAGATACATTCAACCCTCGCTAATTTCGTTTCTGCAATCTTTTTCAAAAAAATACAGAAGATTGCGATCCGCGCATCTACAAAGCTAGGCGAATCATTCACAGATTGCCATACCATTGTGCTAGATATAGCTTGTGATTTGTATGGGGATATACGGATTTTCGATTCGGTTTTGCATCTTTCAAACAGTAAATGGAGCCAGTATCATGAACTAAGAAGAAATCGTGAACTCCATAAATATTTGCCTAATACAGAATTACTCACTCCAGAAACATTCCGCCTCTATTTACAACGCTATAAATCCATCATTTTGAAGCCGTGTATCGGTCAAAATGGCATAGGAGTTATTCAAATTAGAAGAAAAAGCGACGCCACTTATGAAATTCATATGGGAATAAAGAAAGTAATAAAACCCAGCGTGAAAAAGGCTTTTAAGTATATTAAACAAAATCTACTTTCCGAAAACGAGTATATTGTACAACAAAGAATTGCATTGGCTACAATCAACAAAAGTCCGATTGATATACGTGTTGTATTGCAGAAAACAGATGGTATTTGGAAAATAACTGGTAAGCTCGTAAAAGTCGCAGGGGAACAGTTTATTATTACAAATGCAGCGCAAAAATTACTTACATTAGAAAAAGCTTTATATGATGCAAAGATCACACGAGTTGATATCAAAAAAATCGAATATCGATTGAACAAGATTTGCATGATTGCTACAGAATTGTTAGCGGAAAACAATGCAGGGCTTAAAATAGTTGGTTTTGACATAGGTATGACAAAAAGAGGGGAATTATGGATTTTTGAAGGTAATAAGGTTCCTGATATTAAAATGTTTAATGATTTGGAAGATAAAACAATGTATAAAACGATATTAAATATTAGAAATACCTCAAAATAATCTATTTGAACATTCATCCCAAAATGCAGTTCAAACTATTTCAGAAGAAGGTGTTAAATTGCAACCATTGTATGTAAAAAACATTCAAAAAATACTTCGTGGAGAATTAGTAAATGGTTCAGTGGATTGGCATGTTAAGCATGCTATCTATTATGATCGACATGATCTGATCCATCCTAACACACTAATTTTTGTTAATAAAAGTGATTTAATCAACTGGCGATTAATCAACAATAAGGGCCCATCACTTGTCATTTCAGATAAGCCTACATCAGAATTAAAACAAGTACTTTCTAATACTACAGTTATAAAAGTGAAGAATGTTTTGCAAGCTTACTGGACATTTGTCGAGTATTACCGAGGGCTTTTTCAAATCCCTGTCGTCGCGTTAACTGGAACATGTGGGAAAACAACTACAAAAGAAATGATTAAACATATTCTAACTCAAGATTGGAATGTGCAAGCATCTATTAGTAGTAAAAATGAACCGCGTCAAACATTGCCCTATTTAACTGGTATAGATGAAACAACAGAAGCTGCTGTATTCGAGCTTGGTCTAGGAAACTCTGGAAATATTTTGTATCAATGTATGAATTACAAACCTACAATCGGTATCATTACAAATATCGGTGTGCATCATTTAGATGGATGCAATAATCTAGAAGGTTATATAAAAGCAAAATCAGAAATTGTAGAGGGATTATCAAATAAAGGTACATTAATTATTAATGCAGATGATGAAAATACAAAAAAAATCCGATTGCAAAACTTTAAAGGCAAAATTATTCGTTTTGGTATACAAGAACAATCGGATTTCAAAGCCTCCAATAGTCAATTTATAAAAAAGGGTATGAAATTTCAACTCCATTTATCGAATAAAACATATTCTGTGTTTGTACCTGGATACGGTGAACATCAAGTATACAATGCATTAGCTGCCATTGCTGCTGTAATAGAAATGGGTATACCTATTGATAAGGCAATTGCTGGATTAAAGACATTTAAACATATGCCAAGACATCTAGAATTTTCAACTGGAATAGGTGAAAGTACAATTATTGACGATACTTGGACAAATAACCCAACATCCGTTGAAGCAGCTCTGAAGGTTTTGGATACAATAGGAAAAGATAAGAAGGTAGTCCTTGTACTTGGAGATATTAAACGATTAGGGAACTTCGAAAAAAAATACCATCGTGAAATCGGTACGATGGTCGCCCAAAGAAATGTTAATATGTTGATCACTATTGGAAAGAAAGCAGAAGAAATAGCAATTCAAGCTAAAAAAGAAGGAACAAATGCAGAAGTTCATATATTTGAAAATGTGAAAGGAATATTAGATATACTTAAGCCAATTCTCGATGCTGATACAATATTGTTGATAAAAGGCCCAATGTCTAGTAGGGATATGATTGAATTTGCAAAGAGTTTAAAAGAGAACTAGTAGAACGCAAAAAAGAAGCATCCTTCATTGAAAGAATGCTTCTTTTATTCTTTGAAAATAATTTTCATTTCACCATAGTAAGCGAATTACGCATGAAAATTTTTGCTACAAATTTAGCGTTAAACTAAATTAAAAAACTCGTTTTGCTTTAATATAGTGTTGATTATAATAGTCAACAAACATTACTCTTGTAGTAATACCACTAGAACTTGGAATGATTAAACGTTGATCGCCGGCATAGATAGCTACAAGTGAAGGTGTAGTAGATCCAACTACACTGTTAAAGAACACTAAATCGCCTTTTTTAAGATTATTTCGTGAAACAGTAGTTCCAAGATTCATTTGATCTTTTAAGTTTGTTGTACCAAGATTTACGCCACTTTTTTTATAAACATAGTTTACAAAACCAGGACCAGTGAAACGTAAATTCTTTTCATCATTA
>DATMJF010000299.1:0-8929 GCA_035554455.1 Rummeliibacillus sp. | reverse complement strand
GATCTTTTATCTTAGAAATGGTAACGCTCTTCAACTCATTCGGTTTTGTCATAGAAAACTTTGGTAATTGTGCTAATCCATAACCGTATTTATTATCCTTACCTTTGGTACCTAAATCTAAGGCGCTACTTCTCAGTTTTTGAATGATTTCACTTGATGTACTATACGGATATCTTTCTTTTAAAATCGCGAGTAGACCAGTTACATGCGGAGCAGCAAAAGATGTTCCTGAAGCATAGAATAGCTCCCCTTTACTATTAATTGTAGGTACGTAATCACCAGGTGCTGTAAAGTCAATAGAAGTACCTGTGTTTGAGAAGTTACTACATCTTTTGTCTTTTCGGATTGACGTAACAGCTATGACATTACTGTATCGTGCAGGATAAGTCGGATTATTAGAATTCCCATCATTTCCTGCTGAGGCGACAATAATAATTCCTGCTTTAACAGCTTGATCTACTGCTTTTTTAAGTGAAGAATCATCTTCGTATATACTAGACGAGATATTAATAAGATCCATTTTATGTTTAATTGACCAGTTGATTGCTTCAATCACTTCTGCAATACGCCCATCCCTTGTACCATCAGCATACTTTAAAGAATAAATCTGAACATTAGGAGCGACGCCGATAACATCCGAAATTGAATTATCAAATGTTGCTCCGCCTATTTGTGCCCCAAGAACAGCTGCAACGCTTGTGCCATGGCCTTCCCCATAATTACCTCGATCCCATTCATCTGATTCATCGATGGTTTTGGTTTTTGGGTTATCTTTAACAAAAGATACTCGTTTCACTACATTCGTTAAATCAGGAATTGCATTTACTCCAGTATCGATCACCGCAACTTTAACACCTTTACCTTGAAAGCCGTTTTTCCAATAAGTTGGAGCTTTTACATAATCTAAATTCCAGTAAGATTTAAATGCTGGAATTTGACCTCCTGCATTCACCACAGATTCAGTTGATACGGTCATTTTCTTTGTGCTTTTATTGATAAATTCGATATTTTTATTATTTTTTAATTGGTCATATTGCTTTTTCGTGATAGATGCTCTGACCATTTCTACTTGATTTAATAATTTTTCAACCTTTGTAACATTCTTTATTACATATCTTTTTCCAGCATCATTTTTGTAGGAAATCATTACATCTGTTGTGTCTACCTCTGTAGATTTTTTTGCATCTACATTTGGTATTTGTAAGATGAAACAGCAACTAGTTACACATATGACAGATAATAATTTTATCTTTAAATTCATAAATGTTTGCCGATTATTCAAGGAATCACTCTCCATTTCTATCTAAAGGATTAGTTTAAACTTATACTAGTATAATAAAACGATGTTTTATACTATATTATGCCTTAAATAATAGAAAAAAGACCGTTTAAATGTATTTCAACATAAAAAACAGTCTTTTTCTACTATTATTCTAATAGTCCATATTTTATTTTTATTCGTGATAATTTTTCACCAATCGGTCTAGCAAGTATGAGTAAAAAGATAATATTTGAAATGGCGTACATTGCAGTATATGGGATGGCTGTACCCGCTGCAGCTAAGTAACGACGCCATGTAAACGCGCCATCATATGAAATGACAGTCCAAATATCCATAATCAATGAAAAGAGTATCCCACTGAATAATCCATAAACAATTAATGGGATTTTTCGGTCCATCCAACCGGACTTTCCTAATATTCCCGCAATATACCCTAATAGTCCCCATGTGAACATTTGAAATGGTGTCCATGGCCCTTGCCCGAATAGTACATTTGAAGCGACAGCTGTTGAAGCACCAGTTAGAAACCCCGCAGAAGGGCCGAAAGCAAAACCGGTAATGGCAACAATAGCAGTTACTGGTTTAAATGCTGGGGCCCACACAAATGCCGCTCGTCCAGCGACAGCGATTGCAGACATAACCGCAATAATTAGGATTTCCCTTGGCTTTGGTTTTTTACGCTCGAAGGAAATAATAAATGGGATACATCCTAGTATGACAATAATTAGAGACAGAATGTTATAACGCCGATCTTCCCATAATGTAACGCCCATCACTAAACACAGTGGGATAACAAGTAAAACAATGATGGAAGTTATGATAAATTTTTTGTTTAGGAATTGATCAGTTGTTTTTTTTGTTGTTTCTTGCATAGATCAATCACATCCTTACTCGTAATGGCATTTGAAAATAGATGACGAGACATTCGGTGAGCAGCGGTAGTGTAAAAATGATTGCCGCTATAAAATGCTCTTGTTTCATCAGAAGAAACGATATTACCATCAAAAAATAGTGCACACCGATCGGAGTTTGCTGCAGAAAATTCAATGTCATGTGTCACCATAACAATTGCTACATTTTGTGCTTTCAAACGTTCTAAAATCCTCGCTAAAATCTCTTTTGAAGCTACATCAATTCCCTTAGTTGGTTCATCTAATAATAGTAGACGTGGGTGCAATAATAAAACTTTTGCGAGTGCAACCTTTTGCTGCTCCCCACCACTTAAATCGTAAGGATGTCGTTCTAAGAGATTTTCTAAATCTAATGTGTCAACAATTGAATCAATTTCATTCATTGCTTGTTGTTTTGTAAGTTTTAGTGTTTCGACCACAGATTCTAATTCTAGTTTCACTTTTTTGGTTATTAGAATTGTTTGTGGATCTTGTGGTAAGACAGCTAAACAGTCTTTGTATAATTCACTATTAGAAAACTTCTTCATGGATTTGCCATCAATCAAAACTTTTCCTCTATAAGGCTTATGAAGGCCAGACATGACACCGAGTGAGGTAGTTTTCCCCGTACCGTTTCCACCTAAAATACTGATTAACTCACCAGGATAAACCTGTAGTGAAAAACCTCTTAAAATATCATTTCCGTCTTTTTCATAGCGGAACCAAGTGTCATGTATATCAAGAATTGGTTTTCTAGCATTCTCCTTGATTTCAGTATTATCAAGTATTTCTTGATCCACTTTAAAATTCTCTGACAACCATTGTCGTCCATCACGAATGGTGAGAGGAGCCTGGGTCTGACTGTTTAAAGCATGATGAACACGTATTGGTGTTGGTAACCCTAGAAGCATAGGATGATCTTGTGAAACATGTTGTAAATCATGAGCTACTTGTTTTGGAGTTCCATTACAAATGATTTTACCTTTATCCATAACGACAATTCGATCAGCAATTGGATAGACTTCCTCTAATCTATGCTCGACCAAAATAATCGTTAAGCCAAGATCTTTGTTTAGCTTATGTAATGTAGAAATGAATTCTTTGGCTGCGATTGGATCAAGTTGTGATGTTGGCTCATCTAAAATAAGTAATTTTGGTTGCATCGCCATTATAGCTGCAAGATTTAATAATTGCTTTTGACCACCTGAAAGATCCATTGTGCTCTTTCTAAACCAAGATTGGATACCAAAGAAATTGGCCATCTCAGCAACTTTTCTCCGAATGGTCATTGTGTCATAACCTAAGTTTTCTAATCCAAATGCTAATTCATGCCAAACTTTATCTGTAACAATTTGGTTTTCAGGGTTTTGCATAACAAAGCCAATCTCAGATGCTGCTACTCTATCAGGAAGTTCGCTTAATACTGTACCATCATAATAGATAGCACCAGTCGTTTCACCATGTGGGGTGATTTCTCTTTTTAGATGTTTTAATAATGTACTTTTCCCACAGCCAGATGTACCACAGAGTACAACAAATTCTCCTACTTCTATTGATAAATCAATTTGTTGTAACACAGGTTGTTGTGCAAGTGGATAACTGAAATTTAGTTGTTTGATATCAACGAACGCCATTTTAATGCCTCCCAAAGTTCAATCATGATTGGTATCGCTAACAATAAAGTATAGGAACCATATAAAAGTATAGAAATCGGTAGAAATGTTAGTTCACTGAAAGTTGGGTAGAAATAATAATCATTATAGCCTAAGAAACTACCCGTAACATTGATTGCTGTAAGAAGCAGCATAAAGGTCAAAATAAGGCCATCTCTTTTTTCAAATGTAAACAAAGAAAAAGTAGAACGTTTTGGTAATCCATATCCTCTTGCTTTCATTGAATCAGCTGTTTCAATCGCATTTTCTAACGCCCAAGTGATCAAAATCGAAATGATTCGGATACCACATTTAATCCGATGTAATAGGTGACCCGAACTAACATCCATCCCAATTGTTTTTTGCGCATGCGCGATTACGCCAATTTGATGTTTAAAACGCGGAACTAAACGTAATGTCAATGAGATAATCAACGCAAAAGCAGGTGAAATCTTTCCAAATAAATAAAGGAACTTATCTGAAGTCATCAAGACATTATAACAACCGAACCAAAAAATAACAGAGCAAATCATTATCGACATCGCAAATCCATATATAATTGCTTCCAATGTTATCGGGTTATTATCAATATACAAGATAATTTTTTCACCATCGTGGGTTATTAAAGGGTTGATGATGGCTGCTATTAAAAACATCGGAATGATCCATTTTAGTCCTTTTAGAAATGACTTCTTATTTAATTGTAAACTTAAAATAATTGATAGTATTAGAGAAATGATTAAATAGACAGGATGCATATAAAACATTGTAAATCCTACTAATAAAATAAAATAACTAAAGAGAACAATCGGATGATAGTTTGCAAAAGCTTTCAATGTTCTTCCTCCTTTTAACTACAAGCCGATGTCCTTACCTTGGTCCACTGTATATTGCCAATCGATTTGGTCGCCATCTTTTACTTTATATCCGTCACATCCAACTCCAGGATTTTTGCCGTTTACACTATACATCCAACCAGATAATGGTCCTGCATTTTTTTCATACAAATGATTTATTCCTTGAATATAGACCATGCCATATTTATTTACTCCAGCACCTTCATATTCAAATTGAACATTATGCTCTTTTAATGCCCGTAATGTAATACTCCACGCTGTATCATTATCACTTAATATTTCATATTTAGAAGTAGCAATGATACCTCCATTTTTAGGTACATATTTTTCGCTTTGTAATGGTTTCTCAAGTTTTTCATAATTCTCATCTTTTAAAAGTGTATCTACCCGAACTGAAATCGTTACGTATTTTTTCTTTTCTTTAACTATTTTTTTGTCTGTTGCTTTTGATGTAGAATTTGATTTATTTGAGGCATTATTCTTTGATGCCACTTTTTCTTTAGTAACTTGTTTTGTTTCCCTGTTTGTAGATTTTGTTTCTTTCTCAGATTGATTTGTTTCTTTTATAGCTTGGTTTGCATCCTTTTTAAAAGCAATTGTTTCTTTTTGAGATGTTTTTGTTTCTTTTTTTTCATTACCAGATGTTTGATTTTCTGATTTTTTATCTATTTGTTTGGATTCATCCGATCTTTTTGCACTGTCTTTTGTATTCTGATTTTTTTCGGTTTGTTTACCTGAGTTATCACTTTTCTTTTTAGGCTGTTGATCTTGATTTTCTTCATTTACTGGTACAACTTTTCCATTGGATTGATCAACGCTTTTTTCATCTGCATTTTGATTATTGTATTGTTCAACTGTTTGAATTTTGCAACCAGCAAGGCACAAAACCGCAATAATTAAAGAAAGAATGTAAAAATGTACTTTCTTCAATGATGACACCTCCGTATAGATGGCAATAGGGTGTTAGAAATTGGCTCTAACACCCTTGGCTAAAATCTATATTATTGTAGAATTATTTAGACTTAACAGTAATTGTTCTAGAAGCGCTTTTGTTTTTCGCAGCATCTTTCACATAAACTGTTAGTTTTGTACCAGCTTTTTGTTTTTTGATAGATAATGAGTATTTCTCTTTAGCTGATACTTTTCCTGATTTAATGACTTTTTTATTTTTTACAACGTAAACTGTTGCTTTCGCTTCTGCAGTACCAACTACTTTTGTAGATTTTTTCGTTACTTTTTTAACTGTTGGTGCTTTCGGAGCTGTTTTATCAACTACTTTTACTGATACAGTTTTGCTGTTGTTTTTACCTAAGTCTGTTGCAACGATTTTTAATGTTGTACCAGCTTTTTGTTTTTTGATTTTGATAGAATATGCACCTTTAAAATCTGCTTTTGCAGTACCAATTACTTTAGCGCCGCTTTTAACTGTAATTGTAGCGTATGATTCTGTCTTACCAGTAATAGTAGTTTTGTTGTCTGCAACCGTTTTTACAGTTGGTTTTTCAGGTGATTTTGTGTCAAAGGCAAGGTTTTCAGCCTTAACATCATACATGTTATAAAATGGTGATACTTTATCTTTTTGTTCGAATCGATCATACATTGTTAATGCTCTATTACCTTGAGGTGTAGCATAAGAAGGATCAACGTCTTTTTGATTTGAACTCATCTTTAGACCGCCAGTTTTTGAATCAACTGCAGTAAGTAAGTTTTGGATAGTCCAATAACCACCCGTTTTCACAAATCCTTCTTCTGTTTTTGGATCAATATTCAATGCTAGAAGACTCATTACAACTTGAGAAATAGAAGCGGCATTATCACCTGCTAACCAATCAGAATAAATACCAACTTTGCTGTTTAATTGTTTTTGTAAATATGAAAGTGCTTTGTTAACAGAAGTTGATACTTTTTCTTGATTCATATAAGGAGCTAAAGCTGTTACTACCATTGCTGTTGTATCAGGATCTGCATCTGCTCCAACAGCCCATCCGTAACCATTATCCTTTGTTTGCGCAGTTAATAGTTCATCGACAATTGATTCTTTTGTTAAATTTTTATATTTTTCTTGATCAATTGTGTAATTATTTGCATCTAGAGCTAATAAAACAACAGATGTTTGAGTAAAAGTACGATAATCAGCTTTTGTTTCAACATAAGAGTCTAGCATTTTATCGATAAGATTTACTCCAGCAACATTTGTCGGATCTTTGCCAATGGAGCTTAATGCTAAAATGATATTTGCATATTCAGAATAAGATTTTGTAATATTACCGTTTTTTTCTTTGATGTTTTTTACGATGTTATTGTAATATTGCTCATAATAATTCTTCGCTACTGGATAATTAGAACGTGCTAAGTTTGTAACGACATATTCATTGCCTAGAGTTGGATTAGGTGTATTACTTAATAAAAATGCACTTGAATTCTTTAGAACATTTTTATAGCTAACATCTTGACCAACAACTTTTGATGTTGTTGTTTGAGTACTTTCCTCAGCATGTGCAATAAGGGATGCTGGTAGTTGTGATGCTACTAATAAGCTTGCTAATGAGATTGGTGCTACCCATTTTTTTATTGATTTGTTTGAATACATGAAAAAGCCTCCATTCTTTTGGACAATCATTGAAATACTGTCTTGTAGGAATGGAGGCAATCGAAAATAGCCATAAAAAAATCTTTACATAAATGAAATGTAAAGAGTGTTTGGACTTGAAATGTATAGAATCATATGTAAGCATTTCAGTTTTCCACACCTCCCCCTCGAAGATCAGAAACGGTAGATAAAAGCAGGTCTCCTGGCTTATGTGATCTGTTACTCTCGCACCTTCCCAACTGAATATTCAGTCAGTGGTTTTCGCGATTTCAGCACATTTACAGTAGCGGGGCTGCATCGGATTTACACCGATTTCCCTATTATCCCAAGCAAAACTTAGGCACTTCTATCTTTTTATTATGTAATTGTCATTTTATTTAGTATTTCATAATCAACTAAACATGTAAATGATTTTTTCACTTTTCAAACAAATAGTGATGTAAACTCTATAAAACCCCTACCAATCAGTAATTTGATTAGTAGGGGTTTTATATGTGACTCGCGACGACATCAGGCATTTATTTGTTCGCTCCTTTTTGAATGCTCCTTATATGCATTAAGTTGTTCTTCCGTTAAGTTGTTAATAAAAAAGTAAAAGTCTTTCGATTCTAATCCAAATTCTTCACAAGCACTACAATATCGTTCATAACCATCTCGATACATATCCATGAAATCTCCTCCTGTTATATAACAATTTTATTTGTTGGTAATAATATATAACAGATATAAAATCATGTCAACTGAATTGTCTGAAAAATAATTTAAAATAAATGCAAAAAAGTGGGAATATCTACTATAGTTAAGTAAGAAGTACTTTTAACTTTTCATGTGATCTGAACTCAAGTGAGGTGATTAAAATAAGAAATTTAATAGTTGGTGTTGTGTTGTTCGTATTACTTTTACTTATTCTACATTTTTTCAGAATTCAATATTTCGTACTATTTAGTGTAATCGAATGGGCGACAAAATTTATTCTCCCATGGATATTGTTATATTGGTTAGTAAGAATGGTAAAGTCTTTAGAGAAAAAGGAGTAATGGTATCCTGCTTTCATGAACAACTAAGAGGAGTTATTGAATGTTCTATTTTCGTAAAGCAAATACAACAGATTTGTCTTCAATAATGAATATAATTAGCGAAGCGCAACAATTTTTAAAAGAACATGGCATCAACCAATGGCAAGATGGTTATCCAAGCGAAGATGTGATCGCTTTAGATATTGAAAATCAAATAGCATACGTTCTTTTGGATGAAGGAAGAATAGTTGCTACTGTAGCAATCGATCCAAATGGTGAAGAGGCTTATAATGATTTAGAAGGTGGACATTGGCTATCCCAAGGACAATATTTGGCCATTCACCGATTAGCTGTGTTGCCTACATATAATGGAAATGGATTAGCGACGATTATCATACAAGAGGTAGAAAAACTGTGCACTGAAAAACAAATCCACAGCTTACGACTTGATACACATATGGAAAATAAAGCGATGCAACGCGTAGCAGAGAAAAATCACTTTACTAAGTGTGGAATCGTATACTATGACGGTTCCCCTCGAATTTAGACATAAAAACACCCCGTAAATGTTAGTTAGTGTCTAACATTTATAGGGCAGTTCACAGGATGTTTTTTTATTTCTTAATTTTATACGTTTTACTT
>DATMJF010000298.1:0-3141 GCA_035554455.1 Rummeliibacillus sp. | reverse complement strand
GGATTAATTCAACGTCTTTCTTTATCAAATCCAAAACGGCAAGAGTTAGAAAATGAATATATGCGTATCAAGGCTGGAGATATCGGTGAGAAAGTTGTGATGGATGCACTTGAGCAACTCCAGCTACCATATGACTTCTATGTCTTTCATAATCTTTCATTACTGTTAGAATCTAAAAGTCAAATTGATGTATTAATTTTGACCGCAAGCTATATTATTATCTTCGAGGTGAAAAATATTAAAGGTGCTATTGAATTGCGTCAAAACCCGAGTCAACTTGTTAGAACTCTATCAAATGGAGAAGTTCATGCATTTAACAGTCCAGAGCCTCAGCTACAAGAGTATGTACACCAACTCAAGAGATTTTTCATAAATCAAAATATGAATATTCCTATCTACGGGGCAATTATTTTTCCTTTTACAACTAGCTTTATTCAACAAACATCAAATAAAACAACCATCTTATTGAAAAACGAAATAAAGCCTTTTTTAAGGAATATGCCGACAAATACAGAATGTCTTTCTAACAATGATCTTGAATTTTGGAAAAGCTATTTTATGAGAAAACACAAAGAGTTTAATCCATACCCATTAATCAATAGATACAAAATTTCCGGCGAAACTATTTTGAAGGGAGTTATTTGCAGTCAATGTGGAAAAATCGGAATGCAAAGAATTGCGTTTTATTGGTTTTGTTCAAATTGCTTTTATAAGAGTACTAATGCACACGAATCTGCAATTTATGATTACTTGAAAATAGTAAATAATACGATTACTAATATGGAATGTAGGGAATTTCTTAGAATTAAGGATATTTATCAGGCCAGTAGAATGCTAAAAAATATGAATTTGAAGAAATCAGGAACGTATAAAAATGCAAAATATATGCTACCAGAAGAGGATACAAGTAATAGTTAGAGAAAAATATCAAAAAGCTCTTCATCGTTCGCGGATAAATTTGAAATTGTGGAAAGAATGGGTCCGCGAAAAAGGTAAGCATACCATAGAGAAGAGACGTAAAATGTTGAGAACGCAAATACAAATTGGGAAGTCGCAAGTAAATTGATCAAAGTCGCAAGTAAATGACTGGAAATCGCAAGTAAATAAATAAAGTTCGCAAGTAAATTTCACCTGCAAATTAACCGAATCTAAGAAAATATATTTCATTCCAAATCTGAACAAAATAAAAAATCCTCCTGCGAACACAGGAGGACACATTTCTATCAATCTACTTTTCTTTTAAATTCTCAACAGTAAACACTCGGCCGTAGTCATCTTTGTAGACGATATGTTCGCTGTTGAATTTTGTTGGGGAATCAAGTCCAGCAGCAGCAGCTACTCGGAAAAGTCCCTCGCGCATTGTGATGATATAGTTGGTTACACGATATTTTTTCTCTTCAACAATTAGACCGTTTTGTAATTTTGGATCTGTAGTTGCGACACCTGCTGGGCACTCGTTTGTATGACAACGTTGAGCCATAATACATCCAACGGAAATCATGAAGCCACGTGCAACATTGATAAGATCAGCACCTAAGCCAAGAATAACAGCTGCACGGTCTGATGTAATGATTTTACCTGATGCGATAATTTTAACACGATCGCGAACGCCATGTTTTACAAGAGCATCATGTAAAAGGACAAGACCTGAGTGGATAGGAAGGCCAACACTATCTGCTAAGTCTTGGAATGTGGCACCTGTACCACCTTCAGCACCATCAATTGTGATAAAGTCTGGACCTTTTCCGGATTCTTTCATATATGAGGCAAGTTTTTCTGCATCCTCAGGACTACCAATTACAACTTTAATGCCGACTGGTAGGCCACCAGCTTCGCGAATTTTTTCAATAAAATCGAATAATGATGGGAAATCATTAAATTGGCGGAAGCGGTTTGGACTGTTGATTGTTTTATGTGGTTCTACATTACGGATTTTCGCAATTTCTTCAGTTACTTTGTCCGCTTCAACGTGTCCACCACGAGTTTTTGCACCCTGCGCAAGTTTTAATTCGAAAGCTTTAACCTGCGGAATAGCAGCTTTTTCTTTCAATAATTCAAAACTAAATTCGCCTTCTTTTGTACGATACCCAAAAAGTCCTGAACCAATTTGAGCGATTAAATCAGCACCACCAGCTAAATGGTGGTCTGAAACACCACCTTCACCAGTGTTCATCCATGAACCTTTAGCCATGCCAATTCCTTTAGATAAAGCTGAAATGGCATTTTTACCTAATGCACCGTAACTCATTGCGGATTGTCCTACTAAACTACGAACGTGGAATGGTTCGCGACAATTTGGTCCAATTACAACTGCATCTTCTTCTGGTAATAACCAAGGTTTGACGGTTACTTTTTCATTATGTTCTTTACGATTGAACAATCCATCAGAATCAATTACGTATTTTTGTGTATCAACGGTTTGACTTTGGTCGACACGCATTTCATCTACTTGTTTAGTGAACATGGCGTTACGTATGTAGAATCCTGCTTCTTCAAAATTACGTTTTGAACCAAATCCAATGACATTTCCTAAGTATTTCCCAGGTAATACGACATGTAAAAACTCTTCACGGCTAAAAGGTTTACCTTTATGGTCATCATCGAACAGATATTGTCGAAGTTCTGGACCAACCTTTTCGGTAATATAACGCATTCTACCAAGGACCGGGAAATTTCGTAGAATCGCATGTTGTTTTTGATTACGATCCATAAAATATAAAACTAAAATTGTAATAGCAGGTATTACAACGAAAATAGCAATTAGTATAAGTAAAAGAGAAAAGATTAATTTATACCCTTCCATAATAGCCACCCTTTTGTATATTTGTGTCGAATTTGTGAATCTATCTAATTTGCGTATTAAATATATCACAAAATGAGATGAATTCAAGTGGTTGGAACAAAAAATGTATTTATTTTAGGAAATGGTTGCAAACGCTTACCTTAAACAGAAAATTTACAGATTAAGACAAAGAATGTCGTCAACACTTTATTATGTATTTTTAGGTATTCTAATGTATTTCACTATATGCTTATGCAGCTTTTTCATTTCATACAAAAAAGACGATTAGAGTAAAATCACTCTAACCGTCTTTCTTTTTAATATATGAATCAATTTCATAATGCAAAATTCATATAAAA
>DATMJF010000297.1:0-3021 GCA_035554455.1 Rummeliibacillus sp. | reverse complement strand
CGAATCTTCATTGTAATTTGTAATACTATCAGTGGCATGATTGTAATTTTTTATGCTTTATTAATTCTTGTCGGTTTTTTGTTTTTTGGAAGTGCAGCAGATATATCAAAATTATTCCCTGCTGTTTCTTTAACGTTTCTTTGGATATGTAGTTTATTAATCAGTAGTTATCGCCCTACTTTAATATGGTTAAGTCTTTTCATTCAAATTGGGGTTTGTGGATATTTAATTACCGTTTTCTATTCTATTTTCTGAATATTAATGTAATTTATCGATTCGCTTAAGGTTGATAGTCTAATTGTTTAAATAATCCAGCACTATTTGTGTCGATTGAATCAATTCCACATTACCACTTACTTCACGAATTTTGAGTGCTTTATATAGATATTCTTTTGCTAACACTATTTCACCCAGCTCCATTAAGCACTTTCCTATATGCTGAAATATAAAGTGCTCGTAGTTTGTGATTTGGAAATCTATAGAAAGATTCAATGCACGTTCGAATAATTGTAGTGCTTTTTTATGTAAATTTGCATATTTATAGGATTCTCCCAAACGAATCAACGTTACAATTTTCCATTTTGGATGATGCTCAGACAAGTTTAAACATTTTTTGAAGTAATAAATTGATTGATCGGCTCCATTTATTACTCTATATGCATATCCTAAAGCACTATACAAAAAATAATGTTCTTGGTTCATCAATGATAAATTAAGCATTTGTTCAGCATCTTCTATAAATTTTTTCACATGTTGGTTAGAACTTGTTTGTTCACGAAGATATTGACTTTCATCAAAATATATAAATTCACTCAATTTCCCATATTCTTCTTTTAACTTTTCGATCTCCACGAATCCACACCTTTTTATTTTAATTCAAATTATTGAAGTTCGTAATCTTCTAGAAGATTACACTATCTCTCTTTTAAATCTATAAATCTTGAGATAACCGAATCATATCCCTACACTGTATACCTTTTTCAAAAATTTTTTCCGTGTAGTGTCTAATGAAAAAATCTAAATCAACACCAGTTATCCTAAATCCACATTTTTGATAAAGAGCTAATTGTCCTATGCTTGAATTTCCTGTTCCCACTTCTATCGTTTTATATCCTCTTAATTTAGCTGTTTGTATTGCATGTATTACTAACTGTTTTCCAATTCCTCTATTGTGGAGGTTTTCTTTAACTGCAATATTTACTAACTCAACAGTTCCAGGTCTTGTCGGAAGTAGTACATAAACTCCGATCGTTTGATTATCATTCTCTGCTACAAAACATTCTCCTCTTTGTACATATTCTTCAATAAGTGATTCAGAAGGGTCAGCTAATAACAACAAATCTATTGGAAGATTTTCATCAACATCCAGTTTTCGAATATCCATTTCAATTTTTACTCCTCTCAAATTTTATAATTATATCTTGGGATTTCAAATTCCTCTAGTTTTTGAAATAGTCTAATGTTTTGTTTTACATTCAAAAAAGTTTTTATTTTGTCACTATCATCATGTTTGTATCTTGTTTATGATCATATTAGAACATCTATGAAGGGAGAACAAATAATGGAAATTCAATTTTTGACCGGAAACACAATTGAGGACGCAAGTAACTTATTTGATCAATACCGCCAATTTTACGGACAGACAAGTGATCTTGAAGGAGCAAAAGCTTTTCTAAATTCTCGATTGGAACAGCAGCAATCCTTTGTACTACTTGCTTATATCGATTCTTCACCAGTTGGCTTTGCCCAACTATATCCAACGTTTTCATCGGTGGCTATGAAACGCGCATTTATCTTAAATGATTTATTTGTTTCAAAAGATGCAAGAAATCTAGGGGTTGCACGAGCATTAATTGAGGAATGCTATAAGCTCTGTAAAGCGAATGATGCAAGGTACATAACATTAGAAACAGCAAATGATAATCTAACTGCTCAATCTCTTTATAAAAAAATGGGTATGGAAAATGATCAAACAATGCTACATTTTACAAAGTATTGGTAGTGTAAAGATGGTAACAGCCTCAGTTTTAGATTTGCTGAGGCTGTTTAGATTTTTTTCAGGTACATAGTTCACGATTTGCTCGAAATATAAGTTGCAGCTACTTCTTGTAATAAAAATGTTAATGGGTTATTCCATTCCACTACTTACATATTAATGATTTATAATATTTACAATGATTATTATTATAATAACTAAAATTACAATAACTCCCCCGATTGTTGGACTACCATATAAAGTTCGATTATAATGATCGTTCGTTTCAATTTTGCTTTTTTGCTCCTTATTCCACTTTTCTCTATCCTTCTCGAAATTAACCATTTTCTTTTTGCTTTGCACTAAAATTCCTCCCTTGCAGTTTGATTAGCTAATTAGATATTATTTTCACAAACATGCCTTCCTCAGCTTTTTTCTTTGCTACTTTTCCCATTTCCTTGATACTTTCGGAAAGTTTAGATGCTCTTATTAATTCATCACCAAAAAGTACAGATGGATCAACAATTCTCAACTTATTTCTTCTATGTAAATCATAGTTGTTCTTGTCTTCTTTAACGATTACATTTCGATGAACATGTTTTACAATAGCTTGTATTTCTTCATCTTGGTTTGAGCGCAATTGATTCATTACTATTGCGTCTGTTCCTAATAATGTATCCATAGTGATGATATTTTTGTTTAAAGCTAATTTTATAGCTTTTGCTAAAAAATCATAAGCATATATATTTAATGGATTCATAAAGAAATCAATGACTTCCTTATAATATGTATGAACAAACCATTCTGCCGTCTCAATATTTTTAAGATATATTTTACCGTTTAGAATAATTATATTCTCTAAAAAGAGCTGAATCTCCTCTATTCCAATTTGACCATATTGAAACATATCACGAAGTGTATAATCAACACGATCCGCACATAGTTCTGGGGCAGGTCTTTCAAGAAGATTCCATTTTGAATCTTCAAAAAGAATTTGTTGATAGTTGTAACCATACTTACTTAAAATACTTGGTATTTCAGATTTC
>DATMJF010000296.1:0-2629 GCA_035554455.1 Rummeliibacillus sp. | reverse complement strand
TACTACTTGTTCTAATGCTTGTGGTAATTCTTCAACAGTCGTTTTCACTACATCTGTATGAATGTTTTGACACTGCTTTTCAAGAATTTCTAACAAATGGTCTTGTGATAATCCTTGATATCCTTTTTTCTGTGGTGCGTATTTCCAATTACGCTTCGGCTTATCTGTTGTATTTACAGCACGACCTAAAGACATCCCGATTGTTTCTAAAAATTCCTCACGGTGTTGAATCATTTGTTGTCACTTCCCTTTTCATGTTCCTTGAACCAATCTCTAAAGCGTTCTTTTTTAGGTGCTGGGAAATCACGAACTTCAGTCCATGCCTTTAATGGTCCAGGTCCCTTTGTTATTTTTCCATTTTTCGAAAGCGGTGCCACAACGCGAGAAGCAATCTTAGCTCCGGTTGCGTATATTGAGCTTGATGAACCACCTAGACTAAATGCTTTCATCAACATGGCTTCGGAAACAGGTGCTTTTCCTTCTATTTCAACGATCCGTTCACGGTGTTTTAACAGTAATTCATGTAAAGGGATCTTAACGGGACATGCTTCTGAACATGCTCCACATAAAGAAGATGCATATGGCAATTCTTTGAATTCATCGTAGCCTGCTAGTAATGGCGTTAAAACCGCGCCAATAGGTCCTGAATAGATTGAATTATAGGAATGTCCACCGATATGTCGGTATACTGGGCAAACATTAACACATGCACCACAACGAATACATTGAAGAATTGATTGGAAATCTGTTCCTAAAATACTTGAACGACCATTATCTACTATAACTAAATGAAAATCTTCAGGTCCATCTGTTTCTCCAGGTTTTCGCGGTCCTGTAATAACATTTACATAACTTGGCAATTTTTGACCGACAGCACTTCTTGTTAGCATATTCACTAAAACTTCTAATTCTTCAAAGGTTGGAACTAGCCTTTCCATCCCCATGACTGTAATTTGAGTCTTTGGAATTGTTGTTACCATTCCTGCATTTCCTTCATTCGTCACAAGACTAATGGATCCCGATTCTGCAATGGCAAAATTGCATCCAGTAATCCCCACATCCGCTGTTAAAAATTCATTTCGTAATGTAGTGCGAACATGTCTTGCTAAATCACCTGCTTCTGCTGAATTTTCTGGATCATACCCTAATTTATTAACGAAAACTTCTTTCACTTGTTTGGCATTTTTATGTAATGCCGGTGCGACAATATGTGAAGGTTTATCGTGATCATCAATTTGCAATATATATTCACCTAAATCGGTTTCTACAACCGTGCACCCTGTTTCCTCAAGCGCTTCATTCAAACTGATTTCTTCAGTCACCATTGATTTAGATTTAACAATTTTCTTTGCATTCTTTTTCTTCACGACTTCTTGAATATATTCTGTTGCATCTTTTGCCGTTTTAGCAAAAAATACATGTCCACCAACTTTTTCAACATTTTCAGCTAATTCATTTAAGTAATAATCTAAATGATTTAATACATGTTGACGAATTTCTTCTCCGTGCGAACGCCATTCTTCCCAATCACCTAATTCTTCTGCAGCAGTTATACGACCTGCACGAAGTCGATCTTGAGCAGATACAACTGCCCCTCTCATAAATGAATTGCTTAAATTATCTTCAACGTTATCTTTAAATTTATGATTATTATATTGAATAGACATTGAATTCCCTTCCCTCCTTAATGGTGATTCAGTACTTCTGCAATATGCATTACTTTGACATTTTCACCACGTCTTTGCATACGGCCTCCAATGTTCATCAAACAGCCACCGTCTGCTCCTATTAAGTAATCTGCCCCAGTTTGTAACGTACTATCTACTTTTTCATCAACCATTTGTTCGGAAATATTGCCCATTTTCACAGAGAACGTTCCACCAAAGCCACAACAATTATAGCTATTTGGCAAATCTATCATTTGAAGTCCTTCCACATGACTTAATAGTTTTTTAGGTGACTCAGATACTCCTAAAAGTCTAGTCATATGGCATGATGGATGGTATGTAGCTTTTCCCTCTAATTTCGCACCTACATCTTCTATTTTTAGGACATTGACGATAAAATCCGTTAATTCATATGTTTTGGAAGCAACTTTTTTCGCTTTTTCAAAATAAATTGGATCCTCTTTAAACACTTTTGGATATTCTTTGAACATAAACGCACAAGAACCAGATGGTGCTACTATCACTTCAGCATCCTCAAATGCTTCAATCATTTTTTTCATAGGTTCTTTTGCGTCTCTTACATAGCCTGAGTTGTAAGCAGGTTGACCACAACAAACTTGGCCTTTTGGAAAAATAACTTCACAACCCAATCTTTCTAATAGTTCAACTGTAGCTTTACCTACATCTGTTTGAAACATATCCACAATACATGTTGCAAATAATGAAACCTTCATTCATAAATCCCCCTCAACAAAAGTTAGGTCATCAGATGACTGATTTGATAGTTTTTATACTACACTCAATATTTTATATTTTCAAACTATTTTAATTATACTATTTATACTTATTATTGAATACAAAAAGAAAGTGCGACAAGTTATGGTCACACTTCCTTTTTATTTTTTGATGCATAGCTTTTTAACTACACTTTTTTATCAAAGTCAAAATCAATTTCTTCTAAT
>DATMJF010000295.1:0-4864 GCA_035554455.1 Rummeliibacillus sp. | reverse complement strand
ACGACCATTGCCACCATTCAAATACTCTGATATAAATGGTATTGGATCTGGATTGATTGTTGTAAATTGCAATGCTGTTGTATCTTCAATTCCTGCAGATTCATTCCCATTGCTATCTACAAATGTACCTTGTGGAACCTGAATAGTATATGAATCACCTTGAATCAATCCAGGATTCCTGATAATTACTTTATTGTGATCAATGGTTATATTATTCGTATCAGTTACGTAGTATATTGCCACTAAACTTGAGTCAGCTGTTCTGAAAATCTTTATAAACTTATCTTGAGCGATTACATCTTCATTAAAAGTAAGAACAAAATCATCTACAGGACTAGCATTTGTTTCGTTATCCTGTGGAGTTGAAGATACAAGAGTTAGTTTAAACTTATTCTCTGTTACTAAATTACTTGCCCCACTAACTACAGGTGAACCTTTTATCTCTCCTTCACTCGCTATCGGTGTCACTTCAAAGAATACATACTGGTCTTTATCATCAGCTGTTAACTTGTACGTTTTTTCTGTTGCCCCTGCAATCACTTTTTTATCTGTTCCGTCGGTTTTTGTTCCGCGATACCATTGGAATGTTGATGTACCTTCTCCATTATTTTCTGCATCTGTATATTGATATTGTCCAGTAAGTGTTTTTCCTACCTCTGTTGTGCCGCTTATGCTGACATTCGTTGCAGTTGGTGCTTGGTTTGATACGGTTACTTTCCCTACTGCTTCACTTACCACTTCTTGCCCTTGCGTTTTTCCTTCGTTTGCTACTGGCGTTACTTCAAAAAATACGTATTTGTCCTTGTCATCATTTGTTAACGTATACGTTTTTTCTGTTGCTCCTGCAATGGCTTCTTTATCTGTTCCATTTACTTGAGTGCCTCGATACCACTGGAAGGTAGAGGTTCCTTCTGCGTCATTTTCTGAATCTACATATTCATATTGTCCTGTGACCGTCTGACCTACCTCTGTTGTGCCAATTATCCCGACATTCGTTGCAATTGGCGCTTGATTTGATACTGTTACTTTCCCAACTGCCTCACTTACAACTGCAAGACATTGAGCTTTCCCTGCACTTGCCACTGGCGTTACTTCAAAAAATACGTATTTATCCTTGTCATCATTTGTTAACGTATACGTTTTTTCTGTTGCTCCTGTAATCGCTTCTTTGTCTGATCCATCTGCTTTTGTACCTCGGTACCATTGGAAGGTAGAGGTTCCTTGAGGATCGTTCTCTACATCTTGATATTGATAATCTCCAGTTAACACTTCACCAACGGAGCTTACTCCACGAATCCCTACCTTCTGTACTAGTGGAGAATCATTTATATCTGCCAACGTGATAAAATAGTTATCAAAAGTAGGTGTATAATTAGGGCCAGCAAGATAAATATCTTTTAACTTGATCGCATCATTACGAGTGATCACCCCATCTTTATCTATATCATATTTTTTCTTTTCTTCTTCACTGACTATTTTTTTACCGCTAATTATTTGATTGAGCATTTGAATATCAGCTGAAGTGATGATCCCGTCTCCATCTCCATCCCCCATTTTCTCAAGGTTCACTTCAATCGTATCCGTTATAGAATGATCCAATTCATCCTTAGCAGCTATCGTAATTTTCGATGTTCCATTCGCTTTAACCGTTAAGATTAGATTTTGATTTGTAATGACAGCCTCTACCACATTATTATTTTCCGAATTAGCCCTAAGTTCTTTTAGTTCACCATCTAATTGAAAATGATTGTTCAGGTCAATTTCAATTTTAGAATCTACTACTGATAGCTTCGATTTAGCCCATTCTAGATCATTAGCAATCGAGATATTTTTTGATGATCCTAATTCTGCTGCATAGTTAATACTAGAATTAGAAAACGTCAACGTCGTAAATAAAGCTCCACTTGTTAACAACAGTAGTCCCTTTTTTCTAAACGAAGAAAAATTTTTATTCATTCTCTCACACCTTTATCTTTAATTATCTGATTGACAAATTCTGAGTATCTTCGAAAACTTTTAGTTATTATCAAAAAGATATAAATTCTCATAGAGCAAAAACCAACCTTTATACCTACTATTAATTTCAGTATAGTTATTAAATCTTACAAAAATCTTAAATATCCATAGAAAATGAAAAAAGGCGCTCTCATAAGTCGAATTTTGTCGACTTAGAGACACCCTTAAATATGTCATATTTATTCATTTAACAGCATTACTTCTGTAGGAAGTGTAATCACAATTTTCGTTCCTTTATCCATCTCACTTGTAATGGACCAGGATGCGTCTGATATGTGCCGTAAGCGGCGATTGATATTTTTTAATCCTACACTTTTCCCTTCCAATGTTCCTTCCTGTAACTTTTCGAGCACATCTGGTGGGATACCCACACCATCATCTGCAATGGCAATGTTCCATCTATCCTCTTGCAGTTTAATAGACAGTTCGACTGTACCACCTTCCATTCGCTTACTAATACCATGACGAATGGCATTTTCAATCAGTGGCTGAAGTAGGAGCGGTAAAATACGGAGCGATGACTCATTTGGAATATCATATACAACCCGCACTTTATCTCCAAAGCGGACCTGTTCAATGGCAACGTATGCACGAACTAATGCTAACTCTTGTTTAAGAGGAATTAACTGTTCGGTATTATGAAAGTCAAAGCTACTACGTAAAAAATTAGCCAAATCCGCAATTACTTGACGTGCCTTTCCAGGATCAAGATATGTCAAAGCATTTATTGTGTTTAGCACATTAAATAGGAAGTGTGGTTTGATCTGTGATTGTAAAAACGCCACTTCCATCGTAGATACATCTCTTGCTGCTTGTTTCAAGGCTATTAAATTCGCAACCCGCACTTTCAATTCAGATAAATCAAATGGCTTTGGCAAAAAATCATTCGCGCCCATCTGGAATGCCATGATTTTCTCTTCAGTATGATGACTTGCTGTCACAATTAATATCGGTAGTTGAATCGCACTAAACTTCAATCGAATTTCCTTGCACACATCAAACCCTGACAATCCCGGCATCATCAAGTCTACGATGATTAGATCAATCCTTCGCTTTTGAACGAGATCAATCGCTTCTTCTCCACTTTTCACTGCCAATACGGTATAATCTTCGCTTTCAAGCAATTCAATCAAAATCTTCAAATTTACATCATGATCGTCTATAACGAGAATGGTTGGCCCCTTCTTTTCTAACGATTCATACGGTGTCTCAATTAGATAACGGAATGGTTCTTCAGTCGTTGCTGAAATTTGACTTTCAGACAACGAATCCATTGGGAGACTGACCGTGAAAATGGAGCCTTCCCCTTTTTTAGATGCTGCCGAAATGGAGCCATTTTGAACATCTAGAAGTTGCTTGACGATATTGAGGCCTAATCCTACACCATTAGCTTTGGCTTCCGTCTGAAACTGCCGAAATGGTTCAAAAATATGTTGCAACTGATCCGCTTCCATTCCTGAACCTGTATCCTCAATCGAAATCATCATAGTGGAATCTGCTTCATAAGCAGTAATACGAATCATTCCATGCTGTGTATGTTTGATTGCATTATCTAATAAATTGATAATGATTTGTCGAAAACGAACTTCATCCGCTAAAATAAGCGGTAGATTTTCTGGTACGTCATTCACAATCACAAATTTCTTTTCTTCAATTAGAAAAGCATACATCTCCACAATTAAGTCAATGGCACTTCGACTATCCATTTTGACAATATTGACCTCAAGTTCTCCACGCTTCAGTTTGGATAAATCAAGTAGGTCATTCACCAAAATAGATAGGCGTTTCGCTGTCGCGGAAATGAGTGTAATGTTTTCGATTTGTGCTTCCGTTAATGTGTTTTTTGAATCTTTGACAATCGATTCGGCAATATTCATAATGCCATGCACAGGCGTTTTAAATTCATGAGATGTTTTAGACAAAAACTCATCTTTGTATCCATCGATTTGAATCAGTTCCTGTGAAAGTGCATCAACTTTCTTAAAGGCATTTGAAAAACGCAAAGAAAGTAAAAGAGCCATCATTAAGATGAATAAGATAATTTCAAACGGAAAGTAATTAAGCACGGCTTGTCCAAATACATTAACAGTTTGCGAAATTCCATATATATTCAAGACAACTATCCCAATAAGAAGGTAAATAGAGCCTTCCTCCTTGCGCCAGGCAGCTAAACATAATACATAGATGAAATAGATAACCGAAACAAAAGAATACACCGGGCTTAGAACAAGCAACTGATAGGGAACAAAGGTTGGAAAAAGAAAAACATAAGCCGAAGATAAACTACCAATCCCCGCTCCTATATATGTAATCTTCTTTGATCGAATGGCTGGAAACGCATGATACAGATACAAATACATTGCAACATTTCCGAGAACAGGTGAGACAAATTGCAAACGTAATACCAACTCATACGGAAGATTAGACCATAAAATATAGAATACTTTCTCGCCATGGAGTCCAGAAAATACACATTGAGCTAGACAAAATAACGAAAAAAATAGCAACGAATAATCTTTTCTGCGTTGAAGATACAAACCAAAAAAGTATAACCCCATTACTAAAAGAGCCGTAACGGTCACCCAATCGTGCATAAGCGAGCGATCGCGGAGTAGAGTAATCCCTGAAGTACTTCCGAGGTAAATGGGACTGGTAATCCCCCCTCCTGCAAGATAGTGATAATTCGAGACGTGTAAAACAAGATTATTCTCACCTTTTTTTAGAGGGACATAGATCGTATAAGGCGTGTTCGCCGGCTGATAGGATGCCTTATTGCTTGCCGGAATGCCACTGGATCCCACTAGTTTACCATTCAAATAGAAACGATGTGCCATACGAATGGAGTTCG
>DATMJF010000294.1:0-7622 GCA_035554455.1 Rummeliibacillus sp. | reverse complement strand
GTTTTTACATCTTCTTTTGTTAATGCATGATTTGATGTTACTTCAACACGAGAACCATTTGTGAAGTCTACTCCAAGATTCAATTTGAAGATACCCACTACAATCATCCCAGCAATAATTAGGACAGCTGAAAGTGTAAAGAATTTTTTACGATTGTGTACAAAGTCGAAGCGGTCGAAGTGAGTTGATAAATCAAGTGTATCAACACCCTCTTCAATTTTGTGAACGCGAGATTTATTGACACCAAACAATCCGAATTTTCCGTCTAAGTAGCCACTATTAACAAGTAATCCTAATAGGATACGAGTACCCCAAACAGCAGTTAAGAAGCTGACTAAGATTGAAATGATTAATGTTGTTGCGAAACCTTTTACGGAACTTGTACCAAAGACGAATAATACGCCAGCTGCAAGTAATGTTGTAATATTCGCATCGAAAATCGCTGTAAATGAAGATTTAGAGCCCGAATGGAATGCGGCTTTTACAGATTTACCTACACGTATTTCTTCTTTTATACGTTCATACATAAGGATATTGGCATCTACCGCCATTCCTATACCAAGTACTAATGCTGCAATCCCAGGTAGAGTTAATACTACATGGATCCAATCAAATAGTACTAAAACAATAAATGTGAAGATCGTTAGTGTAATATCTGCTATTAATCCTGGTAAACGATAAACCCATAACATGAAGATAAAGATTAAAGCTACACCAACTATACTAGCAAATACTGTACTATTTAATGCTTCATCACCGAATTGTGCACCAACAGAAGTTGAATACATTTCAGTTAGTTTTGCTGGAAGAGCACCAGCATTTAAAATACCTGCTAAATCTTTTGTTTCTTGTACTGTAAAGTTACCAGTGATTTGAACATCTTTGGAATTTATGGTTTTAGTAACTGATGGATTAGAAACAAATTTAGGTTTTGTTTCCAAAACTTCTTTTTTATAAGAATCTTTTCCTTCGTTGAAGTCTAACCAAATTACTAATAGATTATTTGGCTCCCCCATTGCTGCAACTTTGCTCGTCACTTGGCCAAATTTATTAGGGTCTTTTAGTTTAAGTGTAACCATCGGACGACCTTGTTGGTCAAATGATGCTTTTGCTCCGCCTTGTTGTAAATCATTACCGTCTAATAACACTTTGTCATTGACGTCACGGAAAGTTAGATTCGCTTGGTTTGAAAGGACATCACGTGCAGATTCTTGATTTTGAACCCCTGCTAATTGAACACGGATACGGTTCCCACTTTCAATTTGGATGCTTGGTTCGCTTACACCAAGAACATTGACACGTCTACTAATGGCATCAGCTGTTGCTTTGACATCACTTTCGGTAATTTTCTGTCCTGCTTTTAAAGGTTCAACTTGATAAAGAACTTCGAAGCCACCTTGTAGATCCAGACCTAAGTTAATGTTACTTAGTACGCCTTTTACGGTCGTTCCCATGAGTGCGCCAATTACAAGTACAATCATTAGAAACGCGACGATTCGGCTTTTTAATTTCATTAAAACTTCCTCCTCAAACAAATGCCGCGGTATTACTAAATGACAGTAGACGATTTTTGATGTTCGCTGTGTTAGCTAGTTATCCTGCCACTACTTTGTATCGAAGTGCTGTCCTAGTCAGAAAACTATCTCTCAATCACGAACATTGATCGTCTTTATGAAGCAGTAGAATTCTTTCATACCAATGTTTCATATTCTATTGATTCGATCTTGTCACTATAATTACATAACACGTTTATTATGAAACAGGTTTGCCAAGCTGTCAAATCAATCCCATGTACTTTTTTACTATTTAGGAAAGAATTTTAGGTGAGTTTTGATTTCCTATCAAAATTTGTAACTCTTCATCGTTAATAGGAGCAAACCAATTTGCGCTTTTTAGTTCTTCAACTTGTGTGAAAGTCATATACTGAGCAGCAGTTAATGAAAAAATATCGGCGATCACTTTATGTAAAGCTAATTCGGCCTCACTTAACTTTTTCCATTTTTTCACGACTAAAAAGCGCCAAATATCCTGATCGGTAATACTTTTTAAACCTTCCATTTTAAAATCAGCTTTTTTTATATTTAGGACAGGTAAAACTTTTGTAAATAATTGTTCATATTGTATTACCATCTTCACTCACGTCCTTTTCCATTTTTTTGAACGTACAAGATTTAGTATTTTACAGAAACTGTATTTACAGAAAGAAGGGACCTTATGACTTCATTTTTTCATGGCACCTTTTTGTTAATGGGGGCTGTTCTACTCTCTAAATTATTAGGTTTTTTATATCGAATGCAATTTATGCGCGTTGCAGGTGAAGAAGCTGTAGGCGTCTATATGACAGCTTACCCTGCATTTATCTTCTTTTTATCACTTGTTCAACTAGGTATACCAATTGCCATTGCGAAAATCGTCGCTGAATTAGAGGCAAAAGGTAAACGAGTTGAAATTAGTAAAGTAATGCGCACTTCGAGACTATTAAGTTATCTATCTATCCTACTTTTCTTTCCATTAATATTACTATTCATTCCTTATCTAGCTGAAAACCTTTTACATGATAATCAAGTTAGAATGTTACTATATGTTTCACTATTTACTGTACCCTTATCGATGGCTTCCGCCTTATTAAAAGGATTGTTCCAAGGTCTTGCGCGTATTGAAGAAACGGCATGGTCACAAACTATTGAACAAGTTATACGGATTGTCATGATTACTTGGTTATTGCCTTATGGTGTTGTACAAGATTCCCCTGCTACAACTGCTACATACGCAATGGTAATCACAGGTCTTGCCGAAATAGCAGCACTGGCCTATTTGTATTGGAAATATTTACACGCAACACGTAAGGGGATTATTTTGTCATCTAAAGGTTATTCTTCGCCAAAGCCAATTTTAGATATTGCCTTACCTTCTACTGGCAGTCGCTTATTTGGATCTTTTACATGGTTTTTAGAACCAATTGTTTTTTTAAAAGCATTAACATTAGCAGGTTTAACTGCTGCAGCCGCAACAAAACAGTACGGGATCATATCAGGTGTTCATATTCCATTGCTACTATTTCCTTCGTTTATCCCTTACGCATTAGCGGTAGTACTAATTCCCGCTGTAAGTGACGCCGTAGCGAGAGGTAGGCAATCCCTGTTAAGAGAACGAGTCCATATTGCTCTAAGGTTATCTACAATCGTCGGTTGTTTCAGTGCCGTTTTCTTTTTTTTATACGGAGACGAGTTTGCCACAAAGCTCTTCCATCTGTCAGAAGATCGAGGGTACATGAAATTATTAGCTCCTATTTTCTTCTTTTACTATATACAGAGCCCCTTAAACTCGATCCTTCAAGCACTAGATGAAGCTAAGGCAGCAATGATGAATTCCGTATATGGTGGGATTGGTAAGCTCTTGGTCATGCTCGCTCTCGCTTCGCAGCCTAACATTGCTGAAACAGGTGCTGTTATTGCCATTGGCTTTGGCGTACTGATAACTTCTTTTTTGCATATTGCCACAATTCGGAAAAAGAAATATGTTGAAACAGGCTTTAAATTATTTATCATTCCATACTGGGTCTGCATTCTAGTTGTTGTCGTACGTGAGTATATCTTGCCTACGTCGCAACTTAATATTTGGATTAATGGCTCCATTACACTTGCTATGCTATTTGTGATTCTTATGATTGCTGATCAAATTCGCATAACTGATTTCCGCTATTTGACTAAAACGGTGAGAAAGCGATTATGATTTCAATTGGACATGAACTTTACCCTCTTCAAAACAACAATAGAAAATTCGGTCAGTTTCTTTATAACCAAGTTTAGCTAATTCTTCGAGTAACCATTGTTCGTCCTTGTCAATTAATTGAAGATGTCTTTTCTGAATATCGCCATCAACCACTAATGGTAATATCGGAGGTGAACTATCTTTCATGAATATGGAAAGATTTCCAGATGGCTCTAAAAAAGCATAGGCCACTTTTTGTATGGATCCAATCTGTTTCTCTCTAAGCTGTTGAAACAAATCATCTAAATTATATCGCTGTTTTCTCATCTCATCTTCGAGAAGCACACCATTACGTATAATCGTTGTGGGATCACCATCAATTTTATCACGTATTTTTTTACTTTTTAAAGAAATAAAGGAAATAGTTACTTGTATAATTAATAAAATGATCATAGGCAAAATTGACTCAAAGAGATTTCGTTCCGGTTCATCAACCGCAAACGATGCTACATCTGCAATTAATACAAAAATAACAAGGTCCATTACACTTAATTCGCCAACTTCACGTTTCCCCATAAGCTTGAAGATAATTAAAATGACAAAGTATAGGAAGATCATACGAAAAGCGATAACTAATAAATCGTTCACATTACGTCCCCTTTTTTATTTCTAGCCTTTGTCGTTACTATACAATTTATGCATTACAAGAAAATAGAAATTACCAAAGCAGCTATACCACACATGAGTAGAATAAAAATAATGTAGCCTAAGGAACGAATCCATTTGGGCTTTGAATGTACTTTTAAGCGATTGCTTCCCGTACGATTTTGTGCCATTCGTTGTTTAGCTGTTAAACGTGAATGGATGGTATCATCGTCATATCCTAACTGCTCTATTTTCTTTTTTGTATTCAGTTGTTTTTTAGACATCGCCATCGCTTTCCTTTCGACAAGATGAATATTGTATTATTTCTACAAAAGCGCAAAAAAGCCTTTATTTCTATTCGAAATAAAGGCTTTAATTTGTATAGATAGTATTTTACATAGAAAAAATTTCATTCTAAATTTACTCGTTTTATTAATAATTGGCTTGTAACAATATTATTGATATTTCATCAGTTTCGCTTTCATCGCGGACGCTTCCCGTAGGAGTCGCCGCCTTTCGCTCAAGTATGATGTATTAATAAAATCAACAATATCATATAACAAAGCCTAATAATTAATGTTATTTTGCTTCTACTGCTCCTTCTACTACTTTACCTATAGCAGCACGTTCAAAGCGTAATTTAGAACCATCTTCAGCTTTGATTAGCACTGATGCGTCATCGATTGCTTCGATTACACCGTGTAAACCACCGATAGTCACGACTTTATTGCCTCGTGCTAAATTACTTTGCATTGATTGAGTGTTTTTACGTTGTTTTTGTGCTGGACGAATTAACATAAAATACATCAAAGCGAAAATAACAATCATTGGTAGAATTGCTTGTAATTGTTGTGGCATATCTAGATCTCCCCCTTTCTATCTCTAGAATTTATTATACAAGAATCAGAAATTTTTTGCATTTGGTTTGTTGAATCCATATTGTTCAAAGAATTCTTCACGGAAATCACCAAGACGATCTTCGCGAATTGCTTGGCGTACTTGACGCATTAAATCTTGTAAGAAGTACAGATTATGATATGAAGTTAATCGAATACCAAATGTTTCATCTGCTTTGATTAGGTGACGAATATAAGCACGTGAATAGTTTTTACATGTATAGCAATCACAGTTTGGATCGAGTGGTCCGAAATCGCGAGCAAATTTTGCATTCTTCACAACTAATCGTCCTTGACTTGTCATACATGTACCATTACGCGCAATACGAGTTGGTAGTACGCAGTCAAACATATCAATACCACGGATTGCACCATCAATTAATGAGTCAGGTGAACCTACACCCATTAAATAACGTGGTTTGTTAGTTGGCAGTAAAGGTGTTGTATATTCGAGCATTCTATTCATAATATCTTTTGGCTCACCTACAGATAAACCACCAATTGCATAGCCAGGGAAGTCTAAAGATACTAAATCTTGTGCAGATTGTTTACGAAGCGCTTCAAATTCCCCACCTTGGACAATCCCGAATAACCCTTGATCTTGTGGACGAGCATGTGCTTCTAAACAACGTTCAGCCCAGCGTGAAGTACGTTCTACAGAATTTTTCATATAGTCATACGTAGCTGGAAATGGTGGACATTCATCAAATGCCATCATAATGTCAGATCCAAGTGCGTTTTGAATTTCCATTGCCTTTTCTGGGCTTAAGAAAAGCTTGTCCCCATTTAAATGGTTACGGAAGTGAACGCCTTCTTCTTCAATTCGGCGAATATCGCTTAAACTAAAAACTTGGAAACCACCCGAATCGGTTAAAATAGCACGATCCCAGTTCATAAATTTGTGTAATCCGCCTGCTTCACGAATAATTTCGTGACCTGGACGAAGCCATAAATGATAAGTATTACTTAAAATAATGCCGGCGCCCATTTCTTTTACCTCTTCTGGGGCCATCGTTTTGACTGATGCTTGTGTGCCAACTGGCATAAAAGCAGGTGTTTCGAAAGAGCCGTGCGGTGTATGCACGATTCCTAGTCTTGCGCCTGTTTGCTTATCTGTCTTGATAAGCTCATATCGAATTGCTTGAGACATGTATTAGTTTCCTTTCTTTGCTTTTGGTCGGATGAACATTGCATCGCCGAAACTGAAGAAACGATATTTGTTTTCTACAGCAACTTTATATGCATTTAAAATATTTTCACGACCTGCAAGTGCACTGATCATCATAACTAATGTTGATTTTGGTAAATGGAAGTTTGTCACCATACCATCAATTGCTTGGTATTCAAAACCTGGGTAGATAAAGATAGTAGTCCAACCAGATTCTGCAACGATTTGACCGTTATTACGATGTGCAATTGTTTCAAGAGTACGCGTAGAAGTTGTACCTACCGCAATCACACGACCACCATTTGCTTTCGTATCATTTATAATTTGTGCTGTTTCTTTAGATAAATTATAGAATTCAGCATGCATATCATGCTTTTCGATATTTTCTACACTTACTGGGCGGAATGTACCGATGCCAACGTGTAAAGTTAAGAATGCTACTTTTACACCTTTTGCACGTATTTGATCTAATAATTCCTCTGTGAAGTGAAGACCAGCAGTTGGGGCTGCAGCTGAACCAAGTTCTTTAGAATACACTGTTTGGTAGCGTTCTTGGTCATCTAGTTTTTCATGAATATATGGTGGCAATGGCATTGTACCAAGTTTTTCAAGAATCTCGATGAAGATCCCTTCGTAATCGAATTTGAACATACGGCCACCATGTTCTAATTCACCAGTGCAAGTTGCTTTAAGTAATCCATCACCAAAAGTAATTTCAGTACCGACTTTCACGCGTTTTGCTGGTTTTACAAGTGTTTCCCATTCATCATCACTTGTTTGTTTTAATAATAATACTTCAACATGAGCGCCTGTTTCTTCTTTAACACCGATTAAACGTGCTGGTAATACACGTGTGTTGTTAAGAATTAAGCAATCACCTTCTTGTAACTCATCTAAAATGTCACGGAAATGATGATGTGACAATTCACCAGTTTCGCGATCTAATACCATAAGTCGACTAGATGCACGATCTTCAAGTGGTACTTGTGCAATTAATTCTTCTGGTAAATAGTAATCAAAGTCTTCTAATTTCATTGTAAACTTCCTTTTTATTATTTGGCTATGTTAATGGATACTGTTGTATTTCTATCCAAAATGCCAGCACGGCATCGCATGAGCCCAATGCGTTGTCTCACACCGTTCGATGATGCTGCTGTTCTGCTTTCGTCGCATCAATGCTCTCTCTCGTTATGTGTAAGGCG
>DATMJF010000293.1:0-6758 GCA_035554455.1 Rummeliibacillus sp. | reverse complement strand
CTTAGAATCACTACAATAAAAAATACGATTATGATAATCCATGTAATTAATAAATGATTATTGATACTTTTCATTCTTATTTGTGTTCTCCTCAAAAAGTTAATACATCATTGTTAGCATAATCCAGTTTTCTTTATTTTTTAGAATCTGCTCTAACAGTTCAATTAAAGTAATTTCCAAAGACTTTATCTTTCATACGCAAAATAATTTCAAACGAAAGAATGACTCTTCTCCATCTAAAGATGTAGATTTTAATCATACTTGTGAATGAGGAAATTTTATCCTTTTAATTATTATAATGTATTTAAAGGATTATTACAGGAGGGTATCAATATGAATATTGAAAAGGTATCACTACAAATTTCTAACTTTGAGCAAACAGTAAATTTTTATCGAGATAAACTTCAATTAAGAATATTATCATTTAATAATCATTGTGCAGCATTTCAAATTGGTGAAAGCATATTGGAATTAAATAAAGATCCTGAAGAAAATGCTTACTATTCTCACTTCGCCTTCAATATCCATGCTAATTTATTTAAAGAAGCGAAAGAATGGCTTTCAAAAAGAGTCACATTACTATTAGAAGACGACATGGATGAAATTGATTTTGATGGGAAAACTCAGGCAAATGCTTGTTATTTTGAAGATCCTGCCGGGAATATTATTGAATTTATCGCAAGAAGAATCACATCACCAAAATCAGATGATAAAGAGTTCACGACAGATAATATTCTATCCATAAGTGAAATAAGTTTAACTACTTCAAATGTCCTTGAAACAGCAGAACAACTAAATAAAATGGACATTCCCATTCGTGAAGATGGAACAATAGAGAAAATGAGTCTTAATTTTTTGGGTGAGTACGACGATGGTGCCTTTATCCTTTTAGGACCAATCGGAAGAAGATGGCTATTCTCAACTAAAAATGCTATTCAGTCTCCTGTAATTATTCAGACAAATAAGGGGATCATTCAAAGTTCAAACTAAAAATTATAATAAAAAGAGTGCTTGGGCATAGTTAATTTGAGTATTTACCATACACTCTTTAATATTTACATTTACATCTAATTCCTTCAATGCTTATCTTAAAGCATTATTAGAAAAAGGGGTGCCCTAAAAAGTCGATGATCAACGACTTTTCAGACAGCCCCTTTGTTTTTTTGTTAAAAACTGTTCTTGTGAAGTTACAACTTCATTAATCATTCAGACCATTATCCTCTAAATACCCTTCTTTCGTTCCGTACACCTTTACAATATGATCTTCTCCCCAATTACAAAGTGAGCTAAGTATTGGTTCTAATGTTTTTCCGTAATCACTAAGTTCGTATTCAACTTTTGGTGGGAGTTCATGATAGAGAATGCGGTTTATCACGCCATCTGTTTCTAGTTCTCGTAATTGCTGAGTTAGCATTTTTTGCGAAATATTTGGCATTAGTCTTTTAAGCTCACTTGTTCGTTTCTTTCCATGAGTTAAATGGCAAAGTATGACGCACTTCCATTTTCCACCAATCACTTCTAAAGTAGCTTCTACTGATATATTGTATTTTTTCTTTGTTTCCATCTTAATCATTCCTCTTTTATATGAGAACGTTAGTTTGTAGATACTAAAAGGTACCTATATTACAAAAAAGTACGTACTTCCCATTTAGTTTTCTATGTTCCATAATAACATTTGTTCCGGAAACAATAAAATGTATTTGCATATAGAATGAAGGAGATATTATGACTCAACAAAATCAAACAAATATGAAGGCTCTATTTGCATTAGCAGTGACTGCTTTTGCGATTGGAACTACTGAATTTATAAGCGTTGGTTTACTACCAATGATTGCAGCTGATCTAAAAACATCCGTTCAAATAACTGGATTGACCGTATCGGTATATGCAATAGGTGTTATGATCGGTGCTCCTGTTTTAACACCTTTATTTGCACATTTTCCACGAAAAAAATTACTACTTGGGGTCATGCTTACTTTTATTATTGGTAACAGTATTGCAGCAATTTCATCTTCCATTGGATTATTGTTAATTGCTCGACTTATTTCTGCATTTGCCCATGGAGTTTTTATGTCTATTGGATCCACAATTGCAGCAAACTTAGTATCTTCAAATCGTCGTGCAGGTGCAATTGCTATTATGTTCACAGGCTTAACTGTCGCTACTATTACAGGTGTTCCTTTTGGTACGTTTATTGGACAACAATTAGGCTGGCGCATGGCATTTATTTTTATCGTTTTAATAGGTGTCCTTGCTTTTATTGCAAATATGATTTTAGTTCCATCTTCTACTGAACAAGGAACAAGAACTAATTTTCGTGAACAGCTAAAATTATTCAAAAATGGTCGACTAATACTCATTTATATTATTACAGCACTTGGCTATGGGGGCACATTTGTCGTCTTTACTTATCTTTCACCTTTACTGCAAGAACTAACGGGCTTTTCTTCTAGAACAGTAACGTTAACTATATTACTTTATGGTGTAACCGTTGCAATTGGAAATACGGTTGGTGGTAAACTTGCAAATAACAATCCCATTCAAGCGTTATTTTATATGTTCGTCGTACAAGCAATTGTGTTATTTACATTATATTTCACTGTACCATTTAAAGTAGCAGGACTTATAACAATTTTACTTATGGGGTTACTTGCGTTTATGAATGTTCCGGGGTTACAAACATATGTAGTCACTTTAGCAGAAAGATATATGCCAAATGCTGTTGAGATGGCATCAGCATTAAATATAGCTGCTTTTAACGGCGGAATAGCTATCGGTTCATATATAGGTGGTATTGTTCTTAAATCTATGGGGCTTATTCATACTACATGGGTTGCAGGAATCATGGTTATGGGGGCAGTTATTTTATGTGCAATTTCAGTGAAACTAGAAAAAAAGGGGGAAAACTAAAATGAAATTACAATTAACAAGTTTAAATAACTATGACAGAATCTCGTATGGTAGAAAATATTGATCTCTTTGATTTCAAGCTTACCTTAGATGAAATTGCGAAAATCAATGATTTAAACGAAAATCTCCGTTGTGGTCCAGATCCGGATGAATTTAATTTTTAATTCGAATTACTATGCTTATTGAAAATTCCCCTGGTTGAAGAGTTATCACTTTCATCTAGGGGAATTTTGATTTGATTTTTGATTCCATTTTCAATTGTCTTAGTTGCTATCCAGTATTTCCGTATATAGACTATCGAGACCTATAAAATCAGAACAAAGAACAGTCTTCACTGTGAATTGAATTTGTTCTATATTATTTTTTCCATTAGACTAAAACTAAGTATTTTAGAAAAAGGTGAACTTATATGCAGAATTTGATTCAAAAACGTTTATTTGAGGTGCAAGATCTACCTTATAGAGATTTTAATGCTAAGCTGATTCCGACAGTTGATAAAGATTCGATGATTGGTGTGCGGATTCCAGCTATTCGAAAAATAGCAAAAGAAGTAGCTAAAGAGGACCCACTTACATATTTATCAAATGCTCGATATCAATATTATGAAGAAAAAATGCTTCGAGGAATGGTCATTGGTTATGCAAAAATGGATTTTGTTGAGCAATTGACATATATAAAAGATTTTATACCGAAAATTGATAACTGGTCAGTTAGCGATAGCTTTTGTACTGGACTTAAAAGTACAAAAAATTATCAACAAGAAATGTGGCAGTTTATACAGCCTTATGCAGCTTCAAACGAAGAATATAAGGCTCGTTTTGCAGCCGTCATGTTACTTAATTATTTTGTGGATGAAACATATATACAACAAACACTTGACTTATTGGATTCCATTCAAAATGGAAAATTCTATACCCAAATGGCTGTAGCGTGGGCGATTTCCATTTGCTATATTAAGTTTCCTGAAATAACGGAAGCATATTTAAAAATAAGTGCGCAGAATACATTCACTTACAATAAAGCGCTGCAAAAAATTATTGAATCAAACCGTATTGATCACGAAACAAAGGATAAAATTCGAGGAATGAAACGCAAGTAGAAATATTTTGTGGGACTAATTATTTGGGCACAATCAAAAGGACTTCACTTTTCCATGAAGTCCTTTTTCGTTCTTATGATTAATTTGATCTATTTGAATCAATTTCATAAATCCATTTTAGGTTTTTAAATGTGAACATATCAACACATTAAGTTTTCAATATTCAGATTTGGATGTTCGTAAATTTAATATGAATTTTGAATTGATACATTTACAAACTAATTTTCTTTTGTTTCTTTTCAATAACTTTATGAATGCTCTCTTCGTATTCAGCGCTCAGCTTTTTAACTAGCTCAGCTACCGGTAATACTTCATGAATGCCACCAACTCCGTGGCCTGCACTCCATATGTTCTTCCATGCTTTTGCTTCATCATCTGCATTATGAACGATTTCAAGTTTTTCAGGCTTTTGAAGTTCACTAGGATCTAGCCCAGCTTTTAGGACACTTTGCAGAATAAAATTAGCATTCACTCCACTCAGTTTATCTGTATAAACAATATCTCCAGCTTCAGCTTCTAACAACATATTCTTGTAAGCATTGCTTGCCATTGATTCTTCTGTCGCGATAAAGCGAGTACCCATATACGCTAAATCTGCACCTATTACTTGGGCAGCCAATATGTCTTGACCATGTGAAATTGCACCTGATAAAATAATTAATCCATCAAAGAATTGCTTCACTTCATGTACGAAAGCCATTGGATGCAGCGTACCACCATGCCCCCCTGCCCCATTACATACAAGTACAAGTCCGTCTATATCCGCTTCTATTGCTCTTTTCGCATGTTTAACACTTATCACATCAGAGAATACTAGTCCTCCATATTGATGTACGATTTTCGCAATATCTGTTGGTTTGCCTAATGATGTGATGACAATCGGTGGCTGATATTTTTTGATTAACTCAACATCTGCATCATAACGATCATTTGACTTATGCACGACAAGATTGACTCCCCATGGTGCTACACCTTGAATTGTTTTTTCAGATTCTGCTAACTGTGTCGTAATCTCCCGCATCCATTCTTCTAATGCTTCTGATGTTCTAGCGTTTAACAACGGAAAAGTCGTAACCACCCCTGATTTACAACCTTCCACGACAAGCTTGATACCGGATACTAAAAACATTGGTGCCGCAATTACAGGTAATTCTAATGCCTTCAACTGTTCTTTCACATTTTTCTTCACCATTTCACCCCATCCTTTCGAAAGGTAAATCTATAATAATATTACTTAAAATAGAATTTTTTGTACAGTAAACGCAATAATATTACATTACAAAGAGAGCGATAGTATGAATTCTTATAAAGCTCTATTGTTCAAGCATCATTTTATTTTATCTTTTTATCTTTCAGAGTTGAATCTTCCAAAAATGGTTCATACATCATAATGGCATGGTTTTCTGTTATAAATTCATCATCGATTTGTTCGAGGGCTTTGTTAAATATTTTACGATGTATTTTATTATGTCTAATATATTTTCCCCATGTTTCAAGAGTAATCATGTGTTCTTTCTCATATATTTCATAAGAGTGAATAGCAGGAACATCAGCTCGCCATTCACCAACAAGATGCGTATCTGTTAAATACACCACTAATTGATATGTATGATTGGTTTCATTTTTTATTTGTAAGTCAAGATAATTATATGCACATGTTGCTCCACTCCCAAAAGGCTGTGTTCGTTTGGAATCAGGAAACACATCATAGCTATGACGGTATCGTTCTGTAACTGTTAAAGGTGTATGCAAAGTAATCCAGTAGATTAAATTCGAAAGTTGACAGAGACCGCCCCCTACACCTGTCTTAACTTTTCCGTAGTGTAAAATCATTCCGTCTACATAACCTTTTCTTTTAGTTATATTACCGAGTATTCGCCAATAGGAAAACGTTTCTCCAGGACGAATAATGATATGGCTAATTTTATTTGTTGCAATTTTAAGATTTTTAATTTTATTATGCTGTAGCCACATATCTACGTCTTTTAATTCACGTAAAAGTACGGTTTGATGAGTAAAAACCACATTTTCTAATAGTTTAGTGTTTATCTTTTTTGTTGCATACTTTTTCTCACCAAAGCTCCACTCCAGATACCTTTTAAAACGATAGTATTTAGTACCAAGATATATCCGAGAATGGCTTCTTTTAATTGGTTTTAGTGATTGCATATTCAGCCTCCATAACATGAGTTATTTTTACCAAAATCAGGTTTTAAAATAATTCTTGAAATCAATATATCCCTCTTCAATTATATAATTTATTCCATTTAATACAACAAATAGGTGTTTTCTTATTTCGACATTCAGGGGAAGTATACTTCTTTTTTTGTCTCTAAATCGTTTATCCAGTTCTTTAAATATGATTTTAAAAAATATTTACTTCAAAATACCTTCCATTTTTACGAATACTTTCATCATTCGATACATACTCTAGCCTGTATGATTTAGTTTTGAATTCTCTAGGAGGGATTTACATGATCGTCAAGCAGAGATATGTAAAAAAAAGTAACGTTGTGTTTTGTACTGAGACAGATCTTGCCTCATCTGTTTTAGAGAAACTCTACGAGTCTGGTTATAGATGTATCCCCATTTTAGATAAAAACAAAGAAAAATTTTTAGGGAATGCCTACAAAGTTGATATTCTTGAATATCAAAAAAAACATGGAGAACAAGATATCGGTATCTCAGAACTCGCAATGGATAAAGATGGATTAATCGATATAAATAGTTCATTTTATAAAGTTTTCTT
>DATMJF010000292.1:0-3178 GCA_035554455.1 Rummeliibacillus sp. | reverse complement strand
TTAGTTCGTTATTTTTACGTACGATTACTTGTGCCAATAGATTCGCTGCATCTTGTGGGAAATACTTTCCAGGTAATCCTGGAAGTAATTTATAGTCTACACTTTGGTCTTCCTCTACATTTAAGCATCCTGGAGCTGATGCTACATCAAAGATTTTTACCGAATGATCAAATTGTTGAATAAATTCATCTGTAAACCATTTATTTGGGATTGTATTGATCAAATAAAAAGGCTGTGTCACATTTTCAGGTAATAGCTGCGCAGCAACATATCCATACGCAATTGCCTCTTGAATTTGACTATTTGAACGTGCTAGTATATGGACATTTGCTCCTAATTTATGCAGCATGTATGCAAGCATTTTTGCAACTCGACCGAATCCTGTAATATAAAAGGATTTTCCATAAACTGAAGCACTCTCAAGTTCATAAAATGCACATAGCATCCCCTCTGATGTTAACCTTGCATTTAGCCATATATAAGATTCATCTTGTAAATAGTAAATCACTCGCTCTTCGTCTAGATATTGAAGCTCTTGCTGTAACGTTTGATTACTTTTACCAACAAATATGACTGCATCCTTTTGTAACGCCTCAAAAGCATATTTAGTCAAATCGACAGCATGAATTGGCAATACGATTCTTTGTGGCTTCTCTGTCGAAACAATCTGTTGTATTTCGTCATTCCAAGTATCTGTATACTTATAAATTACTTGCTCAAAATCAAGAGAAAGCTGCACTGCTAACTCCTTAAATCGCAAATCCTTCCCCAATATTAGCCAATTCTCCATCGTCATTTTATATACCCCGATGATAGAGGCTGTGTTTTTTTAAATAAAATGCGATCTTCTCCAATTAACGAGATTTCTGTCCATGGAATAAATGATTGTGTTTTATTTTCTTTTGATTGAAAAGGTAAACGATAACCTTTTTGAACTAATTCAAAACCATAGATCTGCCCAGTTTTAGCATTAAGTAAACACTCAGTTTCAGCGAGTAATCCACAACGTACACCATCTTTAATCTGAATCAACTCTTTTTCTGCAAGCTCCGATAAGAGCATTCAATCCCTCCTTTTCCCGTAATAACAGTGTATGTCGCCCAAGCTCTTCCCGTGCATAAAAAAGCTAAGGAGACAAGCTTAAATCCCCTTAGCTGGCTGAATCACAGATTTTGCATATGGTTTTGTTAACAAATTTTGAATAACTCGATTGACACTTTCCTCATCAACAGCATAAAGTTCCTGTAAAGTTTGTTCCACTGTTTTATCTTCACCAAATATAAGTTCGTTTTTGGCATTACGATTCATGAAATCATTCGATGTTTCCAGTCCGAGTAATAAATTACTTTCTAATTGTTCTTTCGCATACTGAATCTCAATTTTAGATACTCCATCATTCACCATTTTCTCTGTTATTTGAAGAATTGTTTCTTCCAATACAGTCAGTTTACCTGGCGAACTACCACCATAAATCATAAAAGCTCCAGCATACTCATATGCAGAATAGTAGGAGAAAACTGAATATGCTAATGCCTTCTCTTCTCGCACTTTCTGGAAAAGTCTCGAGGATGTCGTATCTCCTAAAATATTGTTGACTACTAGCAAACTTACTAAATCAGGGTCTTTTACTGTTAGCCCTTCGTAACCTAAGGCAAGATGAGATTGTTCCGTATTACTTTCTTTATTTGTTTGCCCATGAACAAACATTGGTATTGTTACAATTTTTTCCGATTGGAGAGTAGTGTTCGTAAACTGATCAAAAAGTGTAATGATTTTATTTACTAGCTGATCCGATACATTTCCAGCAACTGAAATGACGACTCTATCTGGTGTGTAATTTTCATCCATATACGTTTCAATTTTATCTTTTGTAAAAGATGCTAACGTTTCTTCTGTTCCCAAAATAGGTGCCCCCATTGAATGATTGGGATACATCACGCTCCAAAGTCGTTCATCCACATCATCATCAGGTGTATCTTCTACCATCGCCATTTCTTCAAAGATGACATGGCGTTCTTTTTCTATGTCGGTTTCTGCAAATTTAGAATGGAAAAACATATCGGCTAATATTGTTATTGCCTCGATTGCATGATGATCTAGTGTAACAGCATAGTAGCATGTATTTTCCTTTGAAGTAAAGGCGTTTAATTGCCCACCAATTCGGTCAAAAGATTCTGCAATTTCTTTAGCTGTTCTACTGTATGTACCTTTAAATAGCATATGTTCGATAAAATGTGTGATGCCATTCTCTTCAGGACGTTCGTTTCCAGAACCGACATTGACCCAAATTCCCATTGAAACAGATCGAACATAGGGTAACTTTTCAACTAATATTCGCACTCCATTTTGACATATATGTTTTGTAACCAAATGGTTTCCTCCTTATGTAAAAAAGAGGTTGCCGTTTCATAAAAAACGGACAACCTCGTGATTTTTTAATTGTGAATTCAAAACTAAGACGAAACATGAACGTGTGCTTTTCAGGGCTTAACGGGCGTGTTCCGCTTTTATTTTGATTCTTCGCGTTCTTTTTCTTCTTTGAGTACTACTTTACGTGATAGGTTGACACGGCCTTGACGGTCGATTTCGATTACTTTCACCATTAATTCATCGTCTAATTTCAAGACATCTTCTACTGCTTTTGTACGTTCTTCTTGAATTTCGGAGATGTGTAGTAAACCATCTTTGCCTGGGAAGATTTCAAGGAAAGCACCGAATTTTTCGATACGTTTTACTTTACCCATATAATATTCGCCCACTTGTGCTTCGCGAACAATATTTTCGATGATTTCTTTTGCACGGTTAATCATTGCTTCGTCAGAAGATGAGATGAAAATTGTTCCATCTTGTTCTGTATCAATTTTCACGCCAGTTTCTTCAATAATTTTGTTGATTTGTTTACCTCCAGGTCCGATAACATCGCGGATTTTATCTGGATTAATATGGATACGTTTGATTTTTGGCGCATATGTTGATAGATGTTCTTTTGGTCCAGCAAGCGTAGCAAGCATTGAGTCAAGAATAATCATACGACCACGTTTTGCTTGAACTAAAGCTTCGTCAAGGATTTCACGAGAAAGTCCATCAATTTTAATGTCCATTTGAAGTGCTGTTACACCTTTAGCTGTACCTGCGACTTTAAAGTCCATATCTCCAAGGTGATCTTCCATACCTTGAA
>DATMJF010000291.1:0-5042 GCA_035554455.1 Rummeliibacillus sp. | reverse complement strand
AGCATCATGCTTTGTTTCAAATGTTTCGAAATAAATGCATCGTACGGGTCTCCGTGATCTTGTATATTTTGCACCCTTACCAGAATTGTGTACAGCAACACGTCTCTCCAAATCATTTGTATACCCCGTATAGTACGTACTATCTGAACATTCTAAAACATACATGACATGATTATTCGCTGTCGCCATATAGCATTTCTCTCACTTCAGTGGTATATTCACCATCTGCTCCGTATACATATAATGGAGGCAAAATTTTCAAATCAGGTTTGCCATCTTTAATTCCTTCTATTAATAATGTATTTGCTTCTTTACCTTCCTTAGGATAGACAAAGCGGATTCGTTTTGGCTCTAAACGATGTGCACGCATTGCTGTAACAATATCGAGTAATCTCCCTGGTCTATGGACAAAAGCTGCTTTGCCACCTTGCTTTAGAAGCTTACTGGCTGAATATATCATTTCATCTAATTTTAAATAAATCTCATGTCTAGCAATAGCCACATGTTCTTTTAAGTTCTTTTCACTTGCTTCATGCGCTGGAAAATATGGAGGATTACATGTTACCACATCATATTTTTCAATTCCTAACACTGGAGCAATTTTGCGTACATCACCTTGCGTAATCGTAATTTGCTCTTGTAATTTGTTATATTGTACACTTCTCTCCGCCATATCAACGAGTCGATTTTGTAACTCGACCGCTGTAATATGACCTTTCGTACGCGCACTCAAAAATAACGGAATTGCGCCATTTCCCGCGCATAAATCTACGAGATTTCCCTTTTGATACGGGACACTCACAAACTTAGATAATAAAACGGCATCCAATGAAAATGAAAAAACAGATGGACTTTGAATAATACGTAAATTCTCTGCTAATAAATAATCCATTCTTTCATCTTCCTTCAACCATTGTTCCATTTATTTACCCTCCAACATAACAAAAGACTGACAACCACTAATTGAAGCGGGATCAGTCTTCTTTATCAATTATTGTTTATTTAAAAATGATAGGCAGAATAAACAATCCTCGCCTTTTCTTGAACTACCAAAATGGACATGACAAACATGATATCCTTCGTGATATAGTCGGGCTAAATTATCATAGCCTTCACCTACGTCAATCATTTCTTGTTTCTCTTCCTCGGCATTCGGCTCAACATGTCCCTCTGGTTTCACAGAAAGAACTTCTTCTAAACGTGTTCGAAGATGATGATTCTCCATTTGTAATGTTTGATGCTCTTCCATCATGAGTGCAACAAATTTCTTCAATGCCTCAAATTGTTTTTGCATCGATTCAAGCTGTTGTTCGAACTCCATAACAGTGTCTAAGAAATTACGGTCCTCCACTCAAGCCACCTCATTATTCCCTCTATTGGACTGAACTATTTTCATACTGTAATATTTCATCCAATGTATATTCTAAGATTCGTTGTTCCTCAAATAATTCAACTTGAAGCACTCGTTCTAATATATTCAACCCAATTACCTTGCCTCTACCGTCTGGCGTTGTAATTGTTTCACCCATATCAGGCATTTGTTCACGTGCCTCTTCATATTCATCATTTTCATATTTTAGACAGCACATTAGACGTCCACACAATCCTGATATTTTCGAAGGATTAAGTGATAAGTTCTGATCTTTTGCCATTTTAATGGATACAGGCTCAAAATCTCCTAAAAATGTTGAACAACATAGCATTCTTCCACAAGGGCCAATACCACCTAACATTTTCGCTTCATCACGTACACCAATTTGTCTTAATTCAATACGTGTGCGGAAAATAGCTGCAAGGTCCTTTACTAATTCGCGGAAATCAACTCTTCCTTCTGCTGTGAAATAGAAGATAATTTTATTGCGATCAAATGTATATTCAACATCAACTAGTTTCATCTCTAATTCATGTTCTATAATTTTCTCTGTTGCTAAATCAAAGGCACGTTTAGATTCAAGAGCGTTTTCATCTACTTGTATACGATCACGTTCATTTGCTGGTCGCACTACTTGTTTTAGTGGCAAAACGACATCATTTTCTCCAACTTGTTTCATAGAGACAACGATTCTTCCATATTCAATACCCCTGGCAGTCTCTACAATAACATACTGCCCTTTTTCTAGAGAATAATCTCCAGGGTCAAAATAATATATTTTACCCGCTTTTTTAAAGCGGACACCTACTACTTTATACAAAGGATCTTCCCTCCTGCAGATTCAGCATCAGCTGCTCCATCATCAACGTCTTGTTCATATTACTTTGCAATTGTTTGCGAGCATTTAAAATGGCCTGCAATTGCGATGATAGCTTATCGAAGGTTGTGTGAAGTGCTGCCTCTTTCCATGTTGAAAGTAAATCAGGATACGTACACATCGCCTCTGGATTTGCTTTAATTGATACTATATCTCGGAAAGCAAATAACATTAAGTCTAATGCTAATTCTATTTGCTCTTTTTCTTTAAATAAAGGTAACCAATCTTCATGTACAACTAACATTGCTTCATGTACATTTTTAAAGGTTGCTTCTACCAATTTTAACACTGTTTTTCTAGCCTGTGCAAACGCTTCATCTTTTACAATTGAAAAAGCTTCTTCTAAATCACTTGTCACCATACTTACTGTAGCTGCCATAGACTGCGTAATCCCCTCAGCAACTAGCTCTTTCATCATTGCATCCCGAGGAATTTCTTGAAATTTAATATGCTGACAGCGCGAGCGAATCGTCGGTATGATCGCATTAATATTTTGCGTTACAAATATAGCTGTTACAACACCCTCAGGTTCCTCTAAAAACTTCAATAATTTATTAGCAGACTTTACATTTAAACGTTCAGCGCTATGGATTACATATACTTTGCGCCCTGCTTCTAATCCTGTCTTACTCATCTCGTTTAGCAAATTTTCAATTGCATCTACCTTTATGAATTGCCCTTCAGGATATACTTGGTGGAAATTAGGGTGATTTCCTGATTTTATACGATGGCAGCTTCGACATGTTTCACATGGAACATTATTTTGTGGATTTTCGCATAATAGCAGCCGAACAAAGTAAAGCATCATTTCTTCAGTGCCTGTACCTTTACCACCTTCAAATATGTATGCATGTCCCACTCTGTTTTTTTCAAAAATTATTTGGAGCTGCTTCATCACTACTGGTTGTAATTTAAGTAGTTCTTCAGCTGTATGCATCATCATTCAACACCTTTTCATTGTTTGAAAAAATCCCGTGCTCCGAAAGACCGAGAGACACGGGGTTTTACGTATAAAGATTGATTAACAATCCTTTAATCTCACCTATTTTAGCTAATAAGTCGACAGAATCCTTTTCTTCATTTAGAACGTCTTCTGTTAACTCAATTAGTTTTTCATCAATTGTATCTACTATTTTTAAGCGGCGGCCTTCACCAAATCGATTCCATGTATGGGATTGCTTCAGCTCCATACCATAGGAAACTGCTTCCTTTAAAAAGCGTTTGACTAGCATCTTAAACTTTGCTAAATCACGTAAATTTTTTGACTTTGCAATACGATCGCCAGCTGTTGAAATATCACCTAATAATCTTGTTATTTGTTCGGTCTGCATACGTTGTCCAGACTTTACAACAAAATCCCCAAATCGCGTTGTTGGTTGGTGATTCGGCAGTTTTTGTCTAGTTGTATCCAATCCAATACGCAGATCTTGGTTGATCTTCACTTAATTGTCTCCTCCGTCTCCTAGAAATGATGAAACTGTTCGATTGGTAAAACGAAAACGGTTGCTCCTCCTACTTCAACTTCTACTGGATAAGGAATATACGCATCTGCATTTCCCCCCATTGGTGAAATCGGTGCCACCATTTGTTCCCGAGAACGACAATTATCGCGTATAACATCTAATACCTTATGAACTAGTGAATCCTCAGTACCAATCAAGAACGTTGTATTTCCTGAACGAAGAAATCCTCCTGTACTGGCCAATTTTGTTGCGCGAAAATCATTTTTCGTTAAAGCGTTTGAAAGACGGTTACTATCCTGATCTTGTACAACTGCCACAACTAATTTCATCGGCATTCACTCCTCTAATGTATATAGGTTATTCTATAATTATAACATAGTTCACATTATCTCTTCATTTACTTTACAATGCATTTTTCAAAACTTTCCAGACATTTTGGAAAACTTCTTCTAATGATTTACTTGCATCAATTACTTGGATTCTTTCAGGGAATTTCTCAGCTAACATCAAATACGCTTCTCTTACTTTTTGGTGAAATGCTAGACTTTCTACATCTAAGCGATTTACTTCACGTTCTTTATGCGCATTAATACGTGATAATCCAATTTCAGGATTTAAGTCAAAAAGAATAGTCATATCTGGCATATGATCACCAATGGCAAATTCATTGATAGATTTCACCCCTGTAATGCCTAATCCACGCCCAATGCCTTGATATGCTAAAGATGAATCTATAAAGCGATCACATAGAACCACTTTTCCTTGTTTTAGAGCAGGCTCTATTTTTTCTACAAAGTGCTGACTTCTTGCTGCAGCATATAATAATGCTTCAGTTTTTGCATCCATCTCTGTATGTGCTGGGTTTAAAATGACTTGTCGAATCTCTTCCGCAATCACGCTACCACCTGGTTCACGGGTTGCTACTACTTCTCTTCCCTCTTCTTGCAATTTACTAACAACCATTTTGAGTACAGTAGTTTTACCTGCTCCCTCTGGCCCTTCAAATGTAAAAAATAATTTATTCGTCATGACTAAACCCTCTCATATATACTATTACATACCATTATACATGATTGGTTCTAATTAATAATACTATTGCGTGTGCTAAAATATGTTAAAAAAAACCGAACATGCACTTATTAAAGAAAATCGCCTAATATGGTTACATCTTGCGGATACTGTTATTTTTATTATAAATAAACACAGGAATAATCTATCAGGTTAACGACATTGAAACCATGCCAAGTGATATTCTGCCTCTTTTAATATCATCTTTCCTCAAACCATTAGGTTATCTCATCTCGAGAAGTTACATATAGGTTGGATAAAG
>DATMJF010000290.1:0-5000 GCA_035554455.1 Rummeliibacillus sp. | reverse complement strand
GGTTGTTTTGACTGATGTGTCTGTTATGTACGATGACCAAATAGTAAATGAACCAATAAACTTCATAGTTGAACAAGGGGACCGAATTATACTTGATGGAAAGAATGGAAGCGGGAAAAGTAGTATCCTAAAACTAATTCTAGGAAATCCAATACAGCATACAGGCTCAGTTAATTTAGGTTCAGGACTCATCATTTCCTATGTCCAACAAGATACTTCTCATTTGAAGGGATCGTTAACGGACTTTATTGAAGAACATGAGATTGATGAGACGTTATTTAAATCCATTCTACGTAAGATGGATTTTGAACGAATTCAATTTGAGAAAGATATATCTAATTATTCTGGTGGACAAAAGAAAAAGCTGCTTATCGCTAAAAGTTTATGTGAAAAAGCTCATTTATATATATGGGATGAACCATTAAATTTTATTGATATTTATTCGCGTATGCAGATTGAAGAGCTTATTCAACAATTTAATCCCACAATGGTTATTGTTGAGCATGATAAGGCATTTCAACAAACAGTTGCAACAAAAACTATATCTATAAGATATAATCAGTAAATCAAGTCATTAAACTATAAGGCGCATTAATGAAGTGATGAAAAAAGCCTAATTTCTCTACAATAAATTGAGAAATTAGGCTTTTAAATAGGAAAAGTAGGATACATATTAACAGAATGCACTCATAAATAGGAATATGATATAAGACCAAAAGGTTTTCCTACTATTAAAAATTGAGGACTTATTTTTCTAGCAATATTTTTGATACATTGTGTATCTCGATAAATTTAAACAGAACTTAAAGATGACCTCACTTTCATTTAACTTTCGATAGTTAAAATGAATGTGAGGTTATTTTGGGTTACAGAGAAGAGTGTAATCCATCTAAAATGAATCGGAAATGGAGGGATAAGCATCTATGCAAAAAGCAAATATCAATAAAATATCAACAACTTCTAGATTGAATTTCTTTGAACGCTTTGAATGTTTTACTAAATCGTCTGTATGGACTGCTTACGTCGGCTGTTTTAGCGCGTTTATGTATGCGGTATTCGTCCGATTTTATCATGCTGCTGGCGGCACGATCGGTATGTCGGGGAAAATAAAAGATCCTGCAATTTTTTACATGGGAAGTTACATGGCGGGGATTACCATCATGTTCTGTGGATTCGCTTTGATTGCGCTAATAAAGCCTTGGAGCAGGATCGTTCCGATAAAGATACCATTGATTGGAGGCAGAAAAATTCATCCACTTATTTTATTGACTCCAACTCTTATTGGCACTGCCTTTTTGATTGCGCATGGAGTAAGTGGAATAATGACAAAAGCGCTTCTGTTGGCAGGTATCATTACAATGGATTTCCCTGGGTTTGTTGAAGTAGATGTTCGTGACCTAGCTTTATGGGACTTATTATTATACGAACCGTGTTTTTCCTTTTTGGGTATGATGGCTGGCTTAACTGCCGCTCATTATGCACAAGCTTCTGGGGTTCGACAATCCTCTTTTAGACGTGGGACTGTCCTTTATTTAATCATGGTTTTTCTTTTAACAGCACTTTTTGCATCATCTATCATTTTTGACTTCGCTGATAAAATCAGCTTTTAAATGTCATTTAATTTAAAATAATTAGATAAATCATTAGGGTGACATGGTAAAATTAGGTGGAATTTTCCTGTTTTATTATTGAGGGGAGGCACCCAGTTTATGAAGCTAACCATTTTGCATATAGAAGATGATCAAGAAATTGGCTCATGGGTAAGCGAATTTTTAACAGATTGTGGATATGAAGTCATTTGGATTACATCTGGTCATGAGGCAATGAAGCATATGGAGCGGGCTGATCTTGTTATTTTGGACATTATGCTGCCGGGTTTAGATGGATATACAATCGGTCAGCGTCTGAAGCAGAAGTACCCGAATACGCCAATCATGATGCTATCGGCAAGAACTTCAATGGAAGATAAGTTACATGGACTCACTTTCGCGGATGATTATATGACAAAGCCGTACCATCCTGATGAGTTAGCTGCACGTATTCAAGTATTAGTAAGGCGATTAGGAATTGTTTCACCGGAAATTATTCAGGTCATGCACTTGCGAGTTGATCAGAAGGCAAACCGTATTTTGAATACTATTTCGAAAACAGACATCGTTTTGACCGGGAAACAATTTCATATATTTATGTATTTATTAGACCACTTGAATCAAATATTGACGAAAAAACAAATCTACGAAGCAGTGTGGGGAGATCCATACATTGAAGGGGATAAAACATTAATGGTTCACATACGCCACTTGCGTGAAAAAATAGAGTTGGACACAAGCAATCCGCAAATTATTGAAACAATCAGGGGGATTGGATATAGGATGAGATCATGAATATCATACAATCTTTAATGACTAGATATTTGTTTCTTATTTTATTTGCTTTAGTCCTTTTTCCTCTTATTCCAGCCATTTATTATTCTCCTATTCTATTCAATAAAGTATTGTACGATCCAGAGGAAATAGAAGATATATGGAAACGAGAGGCAACTGAATTAGATGGTCAGGAAGGGGAGGTAATTCATCACCGTCTTCAGTCTATAAAAAATAAGTATCCAAAGGCTGAGGTTTTCTGGATAAATGGAAGTGGCGAGTCTAGATTCATCGGAAATCAGTCTGCCGATATTCCTGAAAATTGGACATTTACCGATTCCCTTGTATTTATGGAGGAAAGCAAATTTCATGTGGATACGTTTTTACAAAATAAAGACCATCAAAATATATATACCATTACGGCATTAATAGGAAACGATCCTAGCCAAGGGGTAATGGTTCTTCAAGTTCCGATCACTGACACAAATCTTGGCAGTATTTCTCTATACAAAGACTTTCCATTCGTGATATTTTTTATCTCCATTAGTGGAGCTTTTCTATTAATCTCTTGGTTTTTCTTCTTTAATATACGCAAACGGCTTGTTAAGCTTCAATTTGCGATGTCTGTAACGGGAGATGAAGGGATCCCTGATGAAGTCGTGATTAGAAAAATGGACGAGATTGGAAGGCTGGAAGGTGCATTTAACGAGATGATCAACCAGTTGAAGTGCAGCAGGGAGAGGGAGAAAAAGGAAGAAAATCTTAGAAAACAGCTAATCGCCAATATATCTCATGACTTACGAACACCTTTAACAGTCATGAGGCAACACTTATATTCTGCAAAGAAATACCCAACATCCTCTGCAGAAATAGAATCACTTCAAATTGTTGAAAACAAACTAGATGATATGGACAAAATGATCAACAATCTTCTTTCTTATACACTGCTTTCAGCTGGTAAACATCCAATGGATATGCGAGACACGGATATATTGGATGAAGTTCGGAAAGTTATAGTGGAATGGTATCCTATATTCGAAGAGTATAGGTTTGAAATAGATATTGATTTAAAGGAAAAATCGCTGATATGGAAGGTAGACGCTATTTGGTTTAAAAGTATTTTGGAAAACTTAATTCAAAATGTCACTCGACATGCTCGCTCAGGACGATATATTGGAATTCAAACCGTGGAACGACTTGGATCAACCTTCATTGTTATTAAGGACAAGGGAGCGGGCTTTGGCCAAGAATCTGAAGATAAAGGTGCTGGAATTGGACTTTCAATCGTTTCGCTCATGATGAAGGAAATGAATTTAGATTGGGAAATTTCCACTACTTCAGAGGGAACCAGCATTTATTTGGGGATGAAAACTTAAACATATCTTTAACTTGAAGTCATCTTAATGAACACCTTTGCAGTCTATCCTTTTTATAAGTACAAATAGAAAGGATTGTGTTCAAATGGAGATTAGGTCAGAAATAGCTGATAAAACTTATTTGACTAAAGGATGGGGCTATGTTGCAGCTCTTGCACTGTTGCCGTATGCGATTTTAAAATCGCTTTGGGCATGGGGATCAACGGTAGGACTTACAACAAAACAAGCTGTACAAGATGTAGTAGGGTTTGGTGATACATTAAAGGAAGGACCTGCTTTTCTATATACGTTATATACCATCGGAATAGACTTCACAGCTATCTTGGCGATACTGGCATCTTTATTTGCTTTAGCTCTCGTGACTTCCTGGGGGGAGAAACTACCAAAATGGTTATTAATCATATCAGGATGGTCAGTTGGGGTGTTGACAGTTCTAATTAGCTTTTTGACAGCTCTTCAATTTTTAGGAGCGCTTCCAAAAGGATACGCCGAAGGATTAGCCATTTGGGTGTATGTGGTAACGTATGGAGGATTGTTCTTGTGGGGAGTAACTGTATTTATTGCGACTCTGTCGTTCCAGCATCGGATTAAAAATAAACAGTCCAACAAAAAAAGGTATCTTAGGCAATAATCTACTTCGAGTACTTATCTTGAATATCCTTTCAGTGTTGGTGTTCTGGGAAAATGTTCAACAATCAGGCGCTTTAATTGAGCAAGGATCACAAAAATTATCAAACTTTTTTATAAAAGGATGATTCAATTGAGTATAGAAAAGCGTGTTTTGATCAATCTTTTTTCATCAACCTTGAACACAAAAACTTGATCAAGATTATTTGAAATTAAGATTAAGTCATCTTTTTTTATAGTGTTTACAAATGCGTTAACTGCACCTAAATACGTAGCTAACTGTTGGGTTTCGCTATTGCCGGCTGAGGGGAATATACAATGCGAGTGAGCAGGTATTATTCACTGCAGCGTGTCAGAACATGAAAAAGATCACCACACACCTGGCCAGGCTGGCGTAGGTTGTGCGGCGATCTTTTTTTAAAAGAAAAAATCATATTCAATTCAGTTTATTGAGGGAAAAGCCAAATATAAAAAAGCTAGTTCCTCAACAAGCTGGGTACCTGCGATGATACACCTTAATTTACTCTTCACCAGACTAATTCCTAATGAATTTATGGAACTTTCTAACTATTTTAAATTATTACCAAACCGTTTACAGCATCCATTCGTTTCCTTTAATAGTACGGGTAAAAAA
>DATMJF010000289.1:0-2633 GCA_035554455.1 Rummeliibacillus sp. | reverse complement strand
TGATGGAAAAGAGCGTAGATGTATATTAAACTTTGAAAGTACATTTGCCTTAAGCACCAAAACTTATGTAGGGGATTCATCTCCACTATATGCTGGAGCTTCTTCAAAAAGTTTGCTAGCTTTTATACCTAAAGATGAGTTTGAACAATATTTAGAGGAAGTTGAATTAATGGAAATAACAGAAAATACGATTATTTCCAAGGAACAGTTAAGGGAGAATTTACTCGAAATTCGCAAACAAGGTTATGCCATCAGTAACAGTGAACGAGTAAAAGGGGCAGTTTCAGTAAGCTCTCCAATTAGATTATCTGATGGAAGAGCAGTTGCCTCTATTACCATAATCATCCCAGTTGTAAGAATAGATGATTATGATAAAACGCAACTAATAGAAAGTGTACTTGCGGCATCGAAAGCAGTTGAATCACAACTTTATTAAAAACTGATACTCCTATCGAATACAATTTTCTTGTCAGTTTAATTAAAAGTAATAGCATAAAGCTCCCCTCTTCCGAAATAGAAGAGGGGAGCTTTGATTTTAATAATTATTTATTTAATGATTCAAAATGGCTTTTAGAATTAGATTGCACTGCGCTGATATCACAACCACATTTACAATTATTTTTCAATTCACAAGCTCCACACTTACCTTCTTTACTTTTTTGAACATGACGGTAAATCGTCCAACCTGCATATCCAAAAATGATAATTCCTATAATAATATTGATCATTTGTCCCGCTTCCTTTCAGTTAGAATCCTAACAACTTACCGCCTTGATAAATGATCAACGAAATAATATAGGCTAGTATCAATGCGTAAATAATTGAAAAGTATGTCCACTTTGTCGAACCAGTTTCTTTTTTGATCGTACCAACAGTAGCCAAACAAGGTACATACAGCAGTATGAATACAATAAAAGAAAATGCGGAAAGTGGTGTATAAGCCTGTGTCAATAAGCCTTGTAGACTATCCATATTCGGTGCATGATAAATAATGTTCATACTTGATACAACCACTTCTTTTGCCAAAAATCCAGTTAACAGAGATGCACCTGCTTGCCAAGTACCAAATCCTAGTGGTGCAAGTATAGGTGCAAATAATCCACCAATTATAGCAAGGAAACTATCATCCATCTCTACGCCTAGTCCATTCGGGCCCGCATAAGATAATAACCAAATGAGTACAGATCCACCGAATATAAAGGTACCAGCTTTACGGATAAATCCTTTTCCTTTATCCCAAGTGCTACGAAGTAATGTCTTTGTTTGTGGAATTCGATAAGGCGGTAATTCTACAACAAATATAGATGTTTCGTTTTTTAGTAATATTTTAGAGAATATTTTAGCCATAAGAAGTGCTAAAACAATTCCTAATACATAGAGGAAAAACACAATCATCGTTTGATATTTAGCAAAAAAAGCTCCTACAAATAATGCGTAAACAGGTAATCTTGCTGAACACGACATTAAAGGTGTTAACAGAATGGTGATTAATCTCTCTTTCGGCTGTTCAATTGTTCTTGCTGCCATAACACCTGGGACATTACAGCCAAAGCCGATAATCATTGGAATAAAAGCCTTACCGTTTAGTCCAACTGATTCCATTAGCTTATCCATTACAAGTGCTGCACGTGCCATATACCCAGAATCTTCAAGAAATGAAATGAAGAAAAATAAAATAAAAATTTGCGGTATAAACACGATTACTCCACCGACACCAGCTACAATTCCATCTAATACTAATGACTGAATAAAATTAGAAGTCCCTAAACTTTGAAGTAATGTGGAAATCCACGAAGTTAATGGACCGGATATAAAATAATCTAGTGAATCTGATAGCGGAGTTCCTAACCAATCAAATGTTAGTTTAAACATAAACAACATACATATTAGAAAGATTGGAATTCCAAAAAGTTTATTTGTAACAATCGCATCTATTCGATCGGATAACGGGATTTGATTAGTACGTTCCTTTTCTAGAGATTGATCTAAAATAGAAGAAATATAATCCTTTCTAACGCTATAGATCCATTGTGATAGACTTTTAACATTGCTAGAATTCTTTACTTGATTTTCTACTTTTTCAAATAGTTCATCCAATTTCTCGCTAGAAGTAAGCGTATTTAAATAGCTCCGTACGGTTTGATTACCTTCAAAGAATTGCAGTGCAAGCCATCGTTGTGGAAGGTGTTGAACTGTTTGCTCTGGAATTAATTCAAAAAACTCGTCAATCCCATTTTCCATAATTTCACCATAATCAAGTTTAAGAGGTTGTTGATCTTTTTTTTCTATAGTAGAAATTTGATCCATCATTATGTTACAACCCATACCGGAGCGAGCAACTATCGAAATGACAGGTACTTTCAATTCTTTTGAAAGTTTTTCTTCATTTAATGAAATTCCTCTTTGTTTTGCAACATCTGACATGTTCAAGCCAATCACGATTGGTTTTCCATATTCAAGGAGTTGAATCGTCAAAATTAAATTTCGTTCTAATTGGGATGCATCAACTATATTTACAATGCCATTAAAGGATTCAGAAATAAAATAGTTTGAAACAACACTTTCATCTTTTGATAATGGACTTAAAGTATAAATACCTGGAAGATCAATGAGATGTCCAGTTTTATTTTTTA
>DATMJF010000288.1:0-4031 GCA_035554455.1 Rummeliibacillus sp. | reverse complement strand
CAGACCAATTCGAAAAAGTGGTCATCAGCTTCATTTTGAAAAGAGAGAAGTACTCGATGTTAGATTTAACTGTAAACCTATTTTGGTTGGTAAAGATCAGTACATGATTGGAATGGAAATAGAAATAGGCAATATAAAACTACAAGATATTCGAGGCTTTCTACAAGATGTAAAGCTAGGGAATCCTAGTATTTTAACTTCTGAATTTTTATATGATCCAAGCCTTCATTGCTTTGTAAACGAATCAGATAGAATTATTCATCAATTAATCCGCGTCGTCCAAGATGAAAAGGCCTTTATAAAAACACTACCAAACTTCACTGACATTACAATTAGTAATAATACATTACTTATTCCACCATCCACTTGGGTGAGACTCATCCCTATACTCACAAAAACTCCGTCGGTAACGATTGAGCATGATGGTCATTCTTTTGAAAGCCTACAAATTCTGGATGGACCACTTCCTATTCTGTTTACATTTGAAGGAACCGAAGACGATGATTACCGATTGACGATTAAAGGCTTTGAAAGAATGGTCATATTGGAATCATATAGTTCTGTGCAATATGGAGGGGAATTTTTTTTGTTAGAAGAACAGGACTGTAAACGTTTGTCCGAACTAAAACAAATGCTAACTGTTCCTGGATCGAATCATATTCCGATTCCTTATGACCAAATTGATTATTTTCTAAAAAAAATCGTGCCAGGTCTGAAAAAAATTGGCGATGTAAAACTGTCTAAAGAGCTAAATCGGGAGATTATGAGAACACCACTTGTTGCTAAGCTTTTCTTGGATCGTGTGAATAATCGATTGCTTGCAGGACTAGAGTTTCAATATGAAAATGTCGTTATTCAACCATTGGAAAATCGAGACATCCCAATAGGACAAATGATTATTAGAGATTTGGAGAAGGAACAACAAATCCTTCAGATTATGGAGGAAAGCGAGTTCTCCAAAACAGAAGGTGGCTATTATATGCAAAATGAAGCATTGGAGTATGAATTTTTATATCATGTCGTGCCAAAGCTTCAACAACTAGTCCAAGTTTATGCGACAACAGCTATTCGAAATCGAATCGTGACAAAGAACGCTTATCCCAAAATTAAAGTGAAACTTAAAAAAGATCGTATGAATTGGCTGGATTTCAAATTTGAGATGAATGGTATTGCTGACAATCAGATTCGGGAGATTTTATCGGCACTTGAAGAAAAACGGAAATATTATCGCCTTCGTGATGGATCACTCCTTTCACTTGAAACAAAGGAAATGGAAGAAATTCATCGTTTTCTAAATGAAGTTCCTATTCAGGATGACAATTTTGAAGCTAGTCTAGAGATGCCTATTATTCAAGGCCTTAAATTCATTGATTTTGTAGATGCTAGCCAAATCTTCACTATAGAGGAATCGTTCCGCCAGTTTCTTGATCAGCTACTAAACCCAAGCATATTGGATATAGAAGTACCAAAGAGCTTAAATAATCTATTAAGAGACTATCAAAAAGACGGATATAAATGGATGAAAACACTCGCTAACTACGGGTTTGGTGGGATTCTGGCCGATGACATGGGACTTGGCAAAACAATTCAAAGTATAACGTTCATCGTTTCTGAACTCCCAAGCATTCGTGATAAGAAGCTACCGGTTCTCATTGTTTGTCCTTCATCCCTAACCTATAATTGGTTACATGAAATCATGAAATTTGCCCCCGAATTACAAGCGATTGTTATTGACGGCAATAAAACAGATCGAGAAGAGTTACACAAGGATATTAAAGATATAGATGTCATAATTACTTCCTACCCATTACTGCGTCGTGATATAAAGTGGTATGAGAATCAAACGTTTCATACAGTTTTCTTTGATGAGGCACAAGCATTTAAAAATCCAGTCACTCAAACGGCTCGAGCTGTTAATAGGATTCGGGCAGATCATCGTTTTGGACTTACAGGTACACCGATAGAAAATTCCATAGAAGAGCTTTGGTCAATCTATCATATAGTATTCCCACAACTGTTCCAAGGCTTACGAGAATACAGTTATCTTACAAGGAAAGCAATTGCTAAAAGGGTGCGTCCATTTTTACTTCGTAGATTAAAAGAGGATGTACTTACCGAGCTACCCCAAAAAATGGAGTCACTTGAATTAACAGAGCTACTTCCAGAGCAAAAAAAGCTCTATGCAGCATATTTAGCAAAGCTCCGACATGATACATTGAAACACCTTGATAAGGAAACTATGCGCAAAAATCGTATTAAAATTTTAGCGGGATTGACAAGACTAAGACAAATTTGTTGTCACCCTGCCTTGTTTGTAGATGATTACAAGGGAAGCTCAGCCAAATTCGAACAATTACTTCAAATAGTGGAGGAATCAAGACTCTCAGGAAGAAGAGTGTTGATCTTCTCCCAATTTACGAAAATGCTTCAGCTGATAGGTAAAGAGCTCACAATGCAAGGTCAAACATATTTCTATCTTGACGGACAAACCCCTTCAGAGGAACGAGTAGAAATATGCAATCGATTTAATGAAGGTGAGCGAGATTTGTTTCTTATTTCCTTAAAAGCAGGAAGTACTGGATTAAATCTAACAGGTGCGGATACAGTCATCTTATATGATCTTTGGTGGAATCCTGCTGTAGAGGAACAAGCGGAAGATCGAGCTCATCGAATTGGCCAAAAAAATGTTGTACAGGTAATCAAGCTCGTTGCTCTTGGCACAATAGAAGAGAAAATGAATGATCTCCAAGAAAAAAAGAGAGATCTCATTGCAGACATCATCGATTCAGCAGAAAAAGCATCAACAACTTTAACTGAAGACGATATAAGAGAGATATTAATGTTATAGATAAGACAAATCTATTTTTATTATGAATAAACAGAGGTACTACTTTATATGAAGTAGTGCCTTTTTTAATATGTGGAAAGGATTTATATGATAGGGATTGAATCGAATTTCTTTTCTCTTTTGGGTTATTGGATTACATCTTTAAACTAGAGATGCTTCTTGTTAACGGGTGATTTCAGTTATATTTCTAATATAGTGAAATTATGGTATATTATAGAAAGTAGAGGGTGAATGGATGAATTTTTCAGTTTTAAAAGACCTAAAAACAGTATTTGGCTTTTTTATATCTATTTTATTTGGAATAATCGCAATACTTTTAGCTATCAATAGTAATGATTATTGGGTGGTATTTGTGGTTATTGAGGTAATTCTGATGTTTTTTAGTGTGAATAGAGCAGATAAAATTTAATTTAGTTAATTAAAATTTGGACGTGAAAGGATTAAAATAATATGAATAAATTTATGTTTTATTTCTGGATATTCGGTATTGCATTTATTGCATTTTTTACAGGAGAAATTGCCACGGTTATGATGTTGTACTTAATTTTAATTACATTAAATGCAATACATACAACCATTAAAGATTTTTATAATGATTGGAAAAGTAATTATTAACATTGGGACGCTGTTTTTTTTCTTAATTTAACTAAGGGTGGTTGCTTTAATAGGGTTTTGAAAACTGTGTTCAGAAAAGTTGAACAAGGTATTGGAATGAGGTTTTGTAATATCTCAAAAAAATATCTGTTATATGTTTTAATAAAAGGAATATTGTCCATATTTATATGGATTAACTTTATCTTAATTAACCCTTATAATAATCCAACTTTAGCAGGTCCATTGCCATATCCATTTTTCTTATTATTTCTTCCAGCGTGTGTGGCAATATTATCGTCTTTAAGATCGAATCAAAAAATAATGTTTCTTTGTTCACTTCCCATGAGTCTTTTTATTTTATAAAAATGATTAAATCACTTATAAGAATGAAGAGGAGGATTTCTTTATGGAGAATTTAAATGTTTTTGGTCCAGCGAATTGGATTGGAATTCTTTCATCAGTATTTTTTATATTATGCTTTTATTTTACATTAACTTTCTTTCAAAATCTAAAAACTGACGATGTGCGGGGAATAAAACAAAACAAATTTGCTGCAGTATTTTGCCTAGTTTTTGCTATTCTTGTGCCG